>JAGDAE010000005.1 GCA_017959645.1 Kiritimatiellia bacterium | reverse complement strand
TCCAATTTGATGAAGAGCGACACCCGCGCCGAATATTACATTTAGGTCAGCAACTGTAATATTCGCGCCCCCCTTGGGAAAAGCCGGCAAGCCCTTGTATAAAACCGGGATAGCCCTTGTATAAAATCGACCTTACCCCCTATGATTTCCCGAAAACCTTCTGATGTTTTCGCGACACGCTTCGGAAAAAAAGAAGAACGGACACAACGCGCTAGGCGCATCGCGTCCGTCCCCGTTCAGTAACAGGCCCCGCCTCAGTTGGCGGCCGGGGCTTCTTCGTCGCCGTAGCCCTTGCTCTTGAGATACTCGACGACCTTGCCGACCGTCGTAAGCTTCTCGGCATCCTCCTCGGGGATCGCAGCGCCGAACTCTTCCTCGAACGCCATGATCAGCTCGACGGAATCAAGCGAGTCCGCGCCGAGATCGTCGATGAACGACGCCTCCTGCGTGACCTGCTCGGCGTTGACTCCGAGCTGCTCGACGATGATGTCTTTTACGCGCTGTTCAAGCTTTCCTGCCATGATAGATTCACTCCTTCTTTGTGTTGGATGGTGGTATTATACAATATTTTGGCCGTGACGCGCAAGGGGGTATCGGCCAAAAAAAAATCCTGCCGATGGGGGTTGACAGCGCGGACGAAAAAATGATAAACTGTGCGGCAAATGAACGGAACAGCGTTTACGAACAGCTTCTGGTGGTGGCCTTGCGGATCCGGATTCGCAGGGCGCGTGGCTGTTTGGCGCTAAATCCAAGCCAGGGGAAAACACGAAGAAGCGAAGCCGGATCCGGAAAGAGGAATCCGGCTTTTTCATTTTCAATGCCTGCATACCTACCAAACCCGCAAGGAGAAAAACAGAAATGCTGAAACGACTGACCAAAGACGAATACGCGCGACGCGCGGCAGACTGCAACCGCGTCGCCGTGTTCCGCGAATATCTTGCCGACCGCGAGACGCCGGTAGCCGCCCTGTCGCGGCTGGACCCCGGCGAGGACGCGTTCCTGCTCGAGAGCGTGTCGGGCGGAGAAGCGCGCGGACGGTACTCGTTCCTCGGGCTGGAGCCCTCCGCGACGTTCTCTGGCGACGATGCGCTGGCGCGGCTTAAGGACCATCTCGGCTCGATACGCTATCGCGCCGCGCCGGAGCTGCAGCCGTTCCAGGGCGGAGCGGTCGGCTACGTCGCCTACGACGCGGTCGCCCTGTTCGAGCCGAAGGTGCGGCCGGGGCGCGAAGAAGGCGTCCCGCCCGCGAACTTCATGCTGTGCGAAAACTTTCTCGTGTTCGACAACGTGCGCGGAACGGTCACGGTGGCCACCATCGCCGACACGTCCGACCCGGACGCCTACGAAAAGGCGCTCGCGCGCATCGACGGAATCTACGCGCGAACGCTCAGCGCCGAATCGATCGCCCGCACGGTCGAGCGTGACGCCGGAATGCGCAAACCGTCCCCGCGGACAGGCGGCGGATTCGAGCCGGAGATGTCGCGCGAACAGTTCCGCGAAATCGTCGCGCGCTGCAAAGAGGCGATACGGTCCGGCGAGGTGATCCAGATCGTGCCGTCGCAGAAATTCACGGCGAAGAGCGGCGCGAGCGCCCTCTCGCTCTACCGCGCGCTGCGTTCGGTCAATCCGTCGCCGTACAACTTCTTTCTCAAGTCCGGCGCGAAGACGCTCATCGGCTCGTCGCCCGAGGAACTGGTCAAGCTTTCCGGGCGCACGGCCTCGACTTCGCCGATCGCCGGTACCCGTCCGCGCGGCGGAACCCCCGCCGAAGACGCCGCGCTCGAACGCGAACTCAGAAACGACGAAAAAGAGAACGCCGAGCACATCATGCTGGTCGATCTCGGCCGCAACGATCTCGGGCGCGTGTGCGAAACCGGAAGCGTCAGAGTAGAAGACCTCAAGCGCGTCGAGCGGTATTCGCACGTCATGCATCTGGTCAGCTCCGTCAAAGGCGAGCTCAGGCCGGGGCTGGACGGCTTCGACCTTCTCGGGGCGGCGTTCCCCGCCGGCACGCTGTCGGGCGCCCCGAAGGTCAGGGCGATGCAGCTCATCGCCGAATACGAGAAATCGCCGCGCGGAATCTACGGCGGCGCGGCCGGATATTTCTCGTTCACCGGCGACGCCGATTTCGCCATCGTGATCAGGACGCTGGCAAAGGACGGCGACACGCTGACGATGCGCTCGGGGGCCGGAATCGTCGCCGACTCCGACGCCGACCGGGAATACGACGAAACCGTAAACAAAGCCAAAGCGGTCTTCGAGGCCGTGGCATTCGCGGAGGAACTGCAATGATCCTGATGATCGACAACTACGATTCGTTCACCTACAACCTCGTGCAGGCGCTCGCGTCGCTCGGCGCCGACATGAAAGTCGTGAGAAACGACGAGACGGACGCGGCCGGGCTCGCGAAGCTCAAGCCGGACGCGCTCGTGCTCTCGCCCGGGCCCGGCAATCCCGATTCGGCCGGCGTCACGCTCGCAGCCGTGAAGGAGTTCGCCGGGAAGATCCCGATTCTCGGCATCTGCCTCGGCCACCAGTCGATCGCCCAGGCGTTCGGCGCGAAGATCGTCGGCGCCAAGAAGCTGATGCACGGCAAGACCAGCCGCCTGCGCCACGACGGCAAGGGGCTGTTCGCCGGTCTCGACCAGGGCATCGAGGCGATGCGCTACCACTCGCTCGCCGTCGATCGCGAGACCTTGCCGGACTGCTTCGAGATTTCCGCCGAGAGCGAAGACGGCGAGATCATGGGGCTTCGCCACAAGACGATGCCGATCGAGTCGCTGCAGTACCATCCCGAGTCGATCGGCACCCCGCAGGGAATGCGCCAGCTCGAGAACTTTCTCGCGATGGCGACCGGCGCGAAAACCCGCAAGACGCTGCCCTTCTCGGCCCGCCGCGCGATTCTCGCCGACGCGCTCGAAGGGAAGAATCCCGGCGAAGACGAAACGGAAGGATATTTCTCGGCGATTCTCGCCGGCGACGTCGGCGAACCGGAGCTGGCGGCGTTTCTGACGGCGATCGCGCGCAATCCGGTCGGCGAGAACGAGCTTGCCGGCGCGGCCCGGGCGATGCGCGAAGCCGGGGTGAAGATCGATCTCGGCGGCGTCGACGCGGTCGATATCGTCGGTACCGGCGGGGACGGGGCGGGAACGTTCAACGTCTCGACCGCGGCCGCCTTCATCGCAGCCGGCGCGGGGGTGCCGATCGCCAAGCACGGCAATGTCGCCTCGACCTCGGCGTGCGGATCGGCCGACGTCCTGCGCGAGCTCGGCTACAATCTTTCGGCGGACGCCGGAACGATCGCCAGATGCGTGGCCGAAACCGGAATCGGCTTCCTCTTCGCGAGAGAGCTGCACCCCGCGATGCGCTTCGCGGCGCCGGTAAGGCGCACGCTCGGCTTCAGGACCGTGTTCAACCTGCTCGGCCCGCTCACCAATCCCGCCGGCGTCAGGCGCCACGTCATCGGAGTTCCCCAAGACCGCCTCGCGCCGGTGTTCGCCAGCGCTCTGCTGCGCCTCGGCTCGGAGCGCGCGTACATCGTGTCCGGCGAAGGCGGTCTCGACGAGATAAGCCCGTCGGGATTCACGTTCGTATCGTCGCTGGAAGGAGGATCCGTCAAGAACGGGCTGCTCGACGCAGGCGGCGAATACGGCGCGAGGTTCCCTGTCGGCGCGGTAAAGGGAGGCGACGCGAAAACGAACGCGAGGCTGCTCGCGTCAGTTCTCGACGGAACCGACCGCGGAGCATACCGGGCCGCCGCCATCGAGAACGCCGCCGCCGCGATCATGGCCGGCGAAAAAGCGGCGAGCTACCCCGCCGCGCTCGCGCTCGCGGCGGAATCGGTCGATTCCGGACGCGCGCTCGCCAAGCTCAAGGCGCTTCTGGAGGCGGCGCGATGAAAAGCGGCGACATTCTCGAAGAACTGACCGCGCTGCGCCGGATCGACGCGGAAAAGCGAGCGGAGGAGATTCCGTTCGGCACGATGCTCGAAAAGGCGAAAGCCGCGCCCGCGGCCAAAGATTTCGCCGCGTCGCTGCTGAAGGGAGGAATACGGATCATCGCCGAACTCAAGCGCGCAAGCCCGAGCGAAGGCATGATACGCGAAGATTTCCGTCCATGCGAACTCGCGCGGGAGCTGTCCGGCGCGGGCGCGGCCGCGTTGTCGGTGCTGTGCGAACCGCACCGTTTTCTCGGCGGCGAAGAATACCTGCGCGCCGCGCGGGAGGAATGCGGGCTGCCGGTTCTCTACAAGGACTTCGTCTCGACGCGCTACCAGATCGCCGCCGCGAGAGCGGCCGGGGCCGACGCGGTACTTCTCATCGCCGCCGTGCTCGATACGGAAAATCTCGAAGACCTGCTCGGCTTCGCGCACGGGCTCGGCATGCAGGCGCTCGTCGAAACCCACGACGAGAACGAAATCGCCGCCGCGGCCGGTTGCGGAGCGCGAATCGTAGGCGTAAACTGCCGCGACCTGCGGAACTTCTCGACCGACGTCTCCCTTCTCGAGCGGCTGCTGGCGAAAGCGCCCGCACGCTGCGTCCGGGTGGCGGAAAGCGGAATGCATTCCGCCGAAGCGGTCGCGTGCGCGAAAGACGCCGGCGCCGACGGCTTTCTCGTCGGAACCGCGCTGATGCGGGCGCAAAGGCCGGGCGAAAAACTCGCAGAACTCATCAAAGGAGCAAAACGGAAATGAAAACCCATTACGGAACATACGGCGGACAGTACGTGGCGGAAACGCTGATGGAACCGCTTAGGGAACTGGAAAAGGCATACGAAGAGTCCCGCGGCGACGCCGGCTTCAGACACGAATTCGACGAACTGCTCAGGCACTATGTCGGACGCGAATCGCCGCTTACCTGCGCGCGGCGGCTGAGCGAACGGCTCGGCGGAGCGCAGATACTGCTCAAACGCGAAGACCTCAACCACACCGGCGCGCACAAGGTCAACAACACCGTCGGCCAGGCGCTGCTCGCCAGGCGGATGGGCAAGAAACGGCTGATCGCCGAAACCGGCGCCGGAATGCATGGCGTCGCGACCGCGACCGTAGCCGCGCTTTTCGGAATGCCCTGCGAGGTCTACATGGGCGCGACCGATGTCGTCAGGCAGTCGCCAAACGTCGAACGCATGAAGATGCTCGGGGCTAAAGTGAACGCCGTCTCCGAAGGCGGCGCGACGCTGAAAGACGCCATGAACGCGGCGTTGCGCGACTGGGTCGCGAATTGCGACGATACGTTCTACGTCATCGGCACGGTCGCCGGACCGGCACCGTATCCGGAAATGGTGCGCGACTTCCAGAGCGTCATCGGCATCGAGGCGCGGCGGCAGTGTCTGGAGCGTTTCGGACGCTTGCCCGACCAGGCGATCGCCTGCGTCGGCGGCGGCTCGAACGCCATCGGGCTTTTCGCCGGCTTCATGGACGACCCCGGCGTAAAGCTCGTCGGCGTGGAAGCCGCAGGCGAAGGAATCGCGAGCGGACGGCACGCCGCCTCGATCAACGGCGGACGGCTGGGGGTTCTGCACGGCGCCAAGACCAAACTGCTGCAGACGGCCGACGGCAACATCCTCGACACGTATTCGGTTTCGGCCGGACTCGACTATCCCGGCGTCGGACCCGAACACTGCCACCTCGCCGACACCGGACGCGCCGAGTACACGGCGATAACCGACGACGAGGCGATCGCGGCGTTCGACGCGCTGTGCCGCTGCGAAGGAATCATACCCGCGCTCGAATCGAGCCACGCTCTCGCCGAGGCGATAAAGCGCGCGCCGACGCTGCCGAAAGACGCGATTCTGCTCGTAAATCTTTCCGGCCGCGGCGACAAAGACATGGAAAACATAATGGAATACCGCCGCAGAAAAGCGGCAGGCGGACCGAAAGGAGACATCGCATGAAAAGAATAGCCGGTTCGTTCGCGAAAGCGAAAGCCGAAAACCGCGGCGCGTTCGTGGCGTTTCTGACGATCGGCCACCCGACGCTCGAAGAGAGCGAACGGGCGGCGGACGCCCTGATCGCGGGCGGCGCCGACATCATCGAACTCGGAGTGCCGTTCTCCGATCCGTTCGCGGACGGCGGCGTAATCCGCGCGGCCGCATGCCGGGCGCTCGAAAACGGAGTTTCGCTCGACGACGCCATAGCGCTCGCCAAACGCCTGCGCGCCAGGCATCCCGAGACGGGGCTCGTGCTGTTCTCCTACTACAACCCGGTGTTTTCGAAGGGTGCGGACGCTTTCGCAGACGCGCTCGCCGACGCCGGAATCGACGCCGCCCTGATCGTCGACCTGCCGCTCGAAGAACGCGAAGAGCTTTTGCCGGCGCTTCGCGCAAAAAACGTCGGATTCGTGCCGCTGATCGCCCCGAACACGCCTATCGAGCGCGTCAAGAAAAGCGCGGAGGGAATCGGGGACGGTTTTCTCTACGCCATCACCGTAAAAGGCACGACGGGCGAGCGCGCCGAATTGCCGGCCGATCTCGCCGGACGCCTCGATGCGATCAGGGCCGCTGTCCCGGTTCCCGTCGCGGCCGGCTTCGGAATCTCCACCCGTGCGCAGGCGGCTGAGGTCTCGCGCCACGCCGACGGCTTTATCGTCGGTTCGGCGATCGTGAGAAAGCTCGACGCCGGCGAAAGCCTCGCAGACGGAATTCTGCCGTGAAGCCGGCGGTGAAAATCTGCGGCATCGCGAGCGAAGAATTCGCCGCCGAAGCGGCGAAACGTCCGATCGCCTATATCGGCGCGGTGTTCGACGCGAGCGGACGCTCGCCGCGCCGTGTGGATGCGGCGACGGCGAAACGCATCGTCGCGGCGGCCGGCGGACGCCTCAAGACGGTCGGGGTGTTCGCCGGCCACGGACAGGACGAAATTCTCGCGATAGCCGAAGAAACCGGAATCGATGTCGTGCAGCTGCACGGCGAATACGGCGACGACACGGTCAGGGCGGTGAAAGCGCACGGCTACGAGGTATGGAAACTCTATGGCGGCGGAGACGCCGGGAGCGAAGACGCCACGCTCGTCGACGGGCGGCGCGGAACCGAAAGCCGCCTCGCCGACTGGACGCTGGCAAGCCGCCTCAAACTTCAGGGCCGTCGCGTCGTTCTCGCCGGAGGCCTGTCGGCCGCAAACATCGCCGCGGCCGCGAAAACCGGCGCCGACATTCTCGACGTGTCCAGTTCGATCGAAACTTCGCCGGGGGTCAAATCGGCCGAACTGCTCGACAGGCTGCTCGAAGCCCTCAGCGGGAAGTAGACGGTTCGTCAAGCGGCTCGATATGGACCACCACGTCATCGACGTCCAGACCGGCGCCGACGACCGCCTTTTTGACGGCGTGGCCGATGTCGTGCCCCTCGCCGACCGAAAGCCCGGCGTCTACCTGCACATGGATATCCGCCTGAAAGGAACCGCCGTAGCGGCGCGCGCGCGGCTTGTGCACGCTTTTCACGCCCGGAACGGCGGCGGCGACCGCCGCGACCGCGTCCGCTTTGGAATCGATCTGCGCGTCGGTCAGCTCCTGCCAGGCGGGTCTGGCGAGATTCCACGCGACATACGCGACAAAAACGCTCACGACCAGCGCACCGGCGGAATCGATCCATCCGAGCGAAGGGAAAAACCAGGCGACCGCGACCGCGACTGCGACCGGAATCGAGCTGAGCGCGTCCGAACGGTGATGCCATGCGTTCGCTTCGAGCGCGGTCGATTTCACTCGCCGCGCCATCGAGCGCGTCCAGACGAAAAGCAGTTCCTTCGACACTATTCCGCCGAGAGCGGCCGCCAGCGCCGGCGCTCCTGACGAGACGCCGCCTTCGCGTTTCGCCAGCGAAAAAACGGCGTCGCGCGCCAGTTCCAAGGCGACGATCGCGAGCATGCCGGCGATCGCAAGCGTGACGAACGCCTCGATCTTCCCATGTCCGTATGGATGGTCTTCGTCGGCCGGAGCCGCCCAGTAGCGGGCGCCGACCACAACGGCGAGATCGGTGACGAGATCCGAAGCCGAATGCACCGCATCTGCGACGAGCGCGCGCGAAGAAAACACCACGCCGCAGACCGCCTTGGCCGCAGCGATGGCGACATTGACCAGCATCCCGACAATTGCCGCCTTGCGTATCAGACGCACTTTCCCGTCCGCCGCCATACCGCCTTTCGCGTCAATGCGGATATCGCATCCCATATCAGGACCGCAGCCGTGCGGCTAGCCTCCAAGCAGTTTTCGCGCCGGAACAAGAATCGCGTTCTGGCGGTCGTACATCAGCATATCCATGATAAACGGCAGATATACGGCGAGCATGGCGATTCCAAGCGCGGACTTTACCGGCATCGACAGGAAGAAAACGTTTAGCTGCGGCGCGGTGCGATTCACAAATCCAAGCCCGAGCGTGGCGAGAAACATTACGATTATGACGGGGGCCGAAATCACGACCGTCGCGCGAAGCATGCCGTCCAGAGAACCGAGGATCTGCGCCGGCGCATCGGGCGAGAACGAAACGTCGCCGCCGAACACCGGCCAGATAGAATAGCTCGAATAGATGGCGCCGAGAAAAACAAGAACCGCCCCGCCGACGAAAAACAGAGTCGAGACGATCTGCGTGAAAAAAATGCCGGTTGTCGAGACCTGGGTTCCGGAAAGCGGCGAATACACCTCGCCCATCGTCGCACCGCGCTGGTTGTCGATAAAATTGCCGACATTCTCGGCTATCCAGAACGGTACCGCCGCGAAAAATCCGATAAGAAAGCCGATCAGCGCCTCTTTGAACGCCAGAACAGCGAACATCCATACATTCGGTTCGCCAGGCGGCATGCCGTTTTTCACGAACGGTATGGCAAGACACGAAAAACCGAACACCGCCGCCCTTCTCGCGATGCCGGGGATCATGCTGTCGGTAAGGGCCGGACAGACGGCGAACGCCCCGCCGATTCTCGCCATCGCGAGAACCGCCGCAAGTATCCATCTGTGAAACTCGATATACGGCACGGCCTTTATCTCAACAGCGCGAAATGAGTAAAGATGTCCTGCGTATAGAGGAGGAGCGACGAACCGAGCCACGAGGCGCAGGCCAGCAGCGTAAGGGAAATCGCGATGAGTTTGACCGCGAATCCGAGCGTCTGCTCTTGAATCTGGGTAAGAGCCTGAAGAAGAGAAACGATGACGCCGATCACCGTCGCCACGATAATGGGTATCAGCGAAAGCCGCAGCACGAGCAGCAGACACGTCTGCGCATAGTCCAGAAGCTGCGCCTGGCTCATATCGCGTACCCCCTGACGAGTCCCTGGACAAGCAACGTCCAGCCGTCGACCATGACGAACAGAAGCAACTTGAACGGAAGCGATATCGTAACCGGCGACACCATCATCATGCCCATCGCGAGAAGTATGTTAGACACGATAATGTCGATTGCGATGAACGGCAGATAGACGAGAAATCCGATCTGGAACGCCTTGGTGAGTTCCGAAACGCAGAACGCCGGAACGAGAATATAAAAGCTTTCGGGATCCACTTCCGCCGGCTCGTCCTCGCTTTTCGCCCACAACCGCTCCGCGGTATTCACGAAAAACGCCCGTTCGCGGTCGGACGTGTGGCTCGAAAGAAATCCGCGAAACGGTTCCGCCGCCTTCGCGACTGCATCCGTCTCGAAAAACACGCCCGATCTCCCGATTGCCGCAGGCGCCGAAGATCCTGGCGATGCCGCCTCGGCCGCCGCCGCCCTGTCTGTCTTCTCCAGTTCGGCCTTCGCGATATTCCACGACTCCGAAGCCGCCGGCGCCATGATATAGAAGGTGAGGATCATCGCGAGCGCATTGACCACCATGTTGGGCGGAATCGACTGTATGCCGAGCGCATTGCGGATAAGCGACATCACGACGACGATTTTAAGATAGCTTGTCGCCACCATCGCGACAAACGGCAGCAGCGAAAGCCCGACGAAAAGGACTATCAGCGAAAACGGGTCGGTCTGGAACATGTCGCTATCCCTCCACGAAAAATGCGGGTTGGGACGCCAACTTCCCGAAGCGTCCGCATGCGACGGTCTTGCCGCCAGACACGAGTTTCAGCCGTACCGGATTCGACCACGCCACGTCAGCAGGATTCCGAGCCCGGTCGAACAGTTCGCCAAGCGTAACGCTCCGCGGCTCGTCTTCGACGATGCGGAGCCGCCCGTCGTCCGTGAATATGGCCACTCCGTTCCCGTCCGCGACGAATCGCCCGTCGACGACAAGCCGCGGCGGAACCGTTCCCGCCTCGGGGATCAGAAGAGCGTCGCCGGCGGCGATGGACGCGACATCCGCCGACGAAAGCGAGAACATGGCGATCTCCGTCTCGCATGGCAGCGCCGTTTCGCGCACCGCCGGATGGTCGCAATCTATGAACCGCAGCTGGCCGAGAGCAGACTCGACGACGCGCGAACGCGTCAACCCGAAAACGACATCCTCGACCTGCGCGAACAGCGTCCGATCGCCGGGGCCATCCGCCGAAACCCCCTCGATCTTAAGTTGCCGGCGAACCGCATTCTCGACCAGCTGGAGAAGATCGCCGCACTCCTTCTCGACCAAAGCGAGAAGAACCGGCTCGGGGACGTCTGGCCGCGAAGACCGCAGCGCATGCAGATCGGCGAAACGCGGCGAATCGGCGACGGACAACGTATGCCGTTCGCCGTCCAGCGAAATCGAAAGATCCAGCGTGTCGCAGGGTTTCACTTCCGCCGCCCGGAGAACTGCGGAATCGTCGCCGAGCCGGCACGGCATCGCCCATGCCGGAGAATCGAGCAACGCCGCCGGCGCGGCTTCCGCCCACTGCGGAAGTTTGGAGAGAATTTCATGCGGTTTCATCGGCACTTCCCTTCTTCTGTACGACCGCGACCGAAATCTGGCGGAACGCCGAAACGTGTCCGGCCAGCGCCGATTCCAGACGCGGCAGAGCGGCGGAAGCCAAACGTTCGGCCTCGAGCGTCGCCGGCACGACGGCGATGGTCAAAGCGCCGTCTTTCGCCGTCATAAAAACTTCCGAACCATCCAGCACGGTCGGTTTGAAAACGATACGCACGTCGCCATCTCCACGCGCAAGAGCTGGAGTCGCGACAATTTGCGCGACGATGCCATCGACGAGCTTCTCGACCGTTTCGACAACAGACTCGGTACGGGCGGTCGCGGCAGAAACCGCGACGATCTCCGGCGAACCCGACACGGGAGACGTCGCAAACCCAGGAACGACGGCCATGGGCCGAGTCGCTGCGGAAAGCGCTTCGGACACGTCTCCTTCTTCCGCAATTGCCGAAATTCGCTCAATACGAACCTGCCGTTCCGTCTGTTTTTCGCCGACCGCCGGGGATATTGACGGTCTTTCGTCCGCAATCCGCAATCCGGTTTCGACACTAGTTTTCGCAACAACCGGCTTTCTGGCGACGGCAGAGGCCTCGACAAATGCTGGCTCTTCGGCGTCGGACATCACAATCGGTTTTCCGTAAACGATAGCTGTTTCTTCCGCAGAAGGTTTTGCAACGGCAACCTCGGCAGCGACAGTTCTTCCGACGGCTGCCGGTTCGGCAACCGATGCAGACTCGTCGACCGCCGTCGGATTCGCAGCGACAGGCATCGCAATCGGTCTTTCTGCCACGACAGGCTTTTCAACCGCAACCGGAGTTTCTGCGACCACATGCCGTTTGACGTCCGGCTCGATATTCGCCTTGCTATCAGCGACAGTTCTTTCGAC
>JAGDAE010000266.1 GCA_017959645.1 Kiritimatiellia bacterium | reverse complement strand
TTCTGGGGCGCGGGCGGCGGAGTAATCAACCTCGCCTACGACCACAACTCTTCAAGCGGCTCGTACCTTATCGACATCTACGGAACCCATCCGTACATCGAGTGCGGCAACCACTTGCTCCATTGCGCCACCAGCGGGCACAATTCGAACGGCCTTACGATGGATCTCGTCTTCCACGTGCCGGCCGGCGGCTACGCAAGGGCGCCGCTCAACGTCTGGCAGTCGACGTTCTACGCCACGATAGACCAGCCGCTCAGAGTGTCGATCGCGAAGGATTCTCCGGCCCGCCGCGCGGGCAGGGCGATGTCGACCGAGGTCATCCACTCCGACTACGGCTTCTCGTACTACCAGGAGGGCGACAAGCATCTGCTCGACTACAACGACGAAGACACGCCCGTGTTCTCGTACAACAACACAGGCACCGGCGTTTTCGTCTCGTTCCCGAATTCCGGCACGGTGATCGTTGTAAGATAAGCCGGAACGGATGGTAACGATAGCAATATCCGTTTTGGCGGCGGGCGGCGCGTTCGCGCTGTCGAAGTTCGCCGGCGACATCGGAACCGGATGGAGCGTGTTCCTCGGCGTCGTCGCCTTCGGCGTTTCCCAGGCGGTTCTCGGAATCCTCGTCCAGCGTCGGGTGAAGCGCGACATGGAGGGCGTGCAGAGGATTCTCGAGGCCGGCCAGCGGAAGATTCAGGCGAAGATGCAGCGTTGGCAGCTGCGTCCGCCCGGGTCGATACAGGCGGCGCAGAAGGAGATTTTCGAGGATACGAAGATCTTCGTCGCCGACGCGATAGCGGAGACGGGGAAACTTCGCAAGTACCGCTGGCTGGTGCCGATGATCGAGCGCCAGATCGCGACCGCCCGTCTGCAGCTGAACTGGATGGTCAAGGATTTCCGGAAGGTGGACGAGCTGATGCCGAAGGCGCTGTTCATCGACCCGGCGACGGTCGCGATGAAACTCGCGCGGCTGCAGATGAGATCCGCCCCTCTTGACGAGATGGAGAAGGTCTACCGCAAGGGCGTGCGGCGGCTGAAATACAACCAGAACGTGCTGCTCGCCGCGTGCTGGTCGTGGATACTCGTCAAGCGCGGCGAGGTCGACGCGGCGTTCAAGGCGCTGACCGAGGCGCTGAAGAATTCCGACGACGCCACGCTCAAGCGCAACCACGAGTGCCTGATGAACAACCGTGTCGCGCACTTCTCGAATTCTGGGCTCGGCGATCAGTGGTATTCGCTGCTGCTTGAGGAGCCGAAGATCAAGATGCAGCGCCAGCATATGGCGTACCGTTGAGGGTTGCGATGGGCGGCAGGACCAGGAAGGCGGTCGTCCTCGCGGCCGGGTTCGGCACGCGGCTGAGGCCGTTCACGCTTTTGACGCCCAAGCCGCTGATGCCGGTATGGGGGGTTCCGATGCTCGAGCGCATCGTCGCGACGCTGCGGGAGCGCGGGGTTGACGACATCGCGGTCAACTGCCACCATCTGCACGGCCAGATCGAGGAATGGTGCGCGGCGAACGGATGCAAGGCGATATACGAGCCGGAGATTCTAGGCACGGGCGGCGTGCTGAATCCGCTTCGCGAATGGATCGGCGGCGAGAGTTTCTATCTCGCGAACGGCGACATCGTCATCGAAAACGCGCCGGAACTCGAGCTTTCGGGCGACGAAGCGGAGATCGGCGTCGCGCTGGCGACGGAGTACGGTCCGCGCACGATCGAGGTCGAGCCGGTTTCAGGCTTCGTCACCAACTGGAAGAGCGACGTCGCCGGCGACGCGGGCACATTCACCTACTGCGGGTTCGCGCTGCTGCGTCCGGAGATTCTCGACTACGTGGAGAAAGATGGTTTCTCGTCGATCGTCGACGCGTACGGAAAGGCGGCGGCGGACGGGCGGTTCGTGAGGGCGGTCGCGCCGGCCGGGATGCTTTGGACCGACGCCGGCACGATCGGCGACTACATCGAAATCAACCGTGCCGACGGCGGCAACGCGTTTGCCGATTTCCCCCAGCTGCGCGCGGCCGGAATCTCCGGCGAGATCGAGTTCATGGGCGCGCGCGGCAGCGACCGGGTGTTCTTCAGGGCGGGCGACCGCGTCGCGGCGATCTACGATGCCGAACGGCGCAAAGAGAACGCCAGATACGCCGGGCATGCGAAATGGCTCGCCGCGCGCGGCATACCGGTTCCGGAAATCGTCGGCGACTTCCCCGAGGCGAACACGCTCGTCATGGAATGGGCCGGAAACGAACGGAAGATGTCGCTCGAAGACTACGTCAAAGTCGTCGAGACGCTCGCCAAGTTCAATTCGCTCGATTTTTCCGGTATCGAGCTCGAGCCGGAATTCGACGCGGATCTGTACCGCTGGGAACGGGAGCTTTTCGCGGAACATTGCCTGAAGTCGCGGTATTGCATGGAATTGCCGGAGGCGGCCGGGCGCGATCTCGACAAGGCGGTCGAGGCGCTGCTGAAAGAGCCGCCAGCGCTGGTGCACCGCGATTTCCAGTCCACCAACGTGCTGTGGAAGAACGGGAAGCTCCGTTTCATCGACTTTCAGGGAATGCGCAAGGGGCCGGCGGCGTACGATCTCGCGTCGCTGGTGTACGATCCCTACGTCGTGTTCGGCGAGGGAGAGCGCCGGGCGCTGGTCGCCGTCTATGCGAAAGCGAGCGGCCGCGCCGATATCGCCGGGGCGGTTCCGTATGCGGCGGTCGAGCGGCTGGTGCAGTGTCTCGGCGCGTACGGGCGGCTCGCGAGCGTCGGCCAGCGCGGGTTCTGCAAATATTTCCGTCCGGCGCTTGAGAATCTGCTTTCGGCGGCGAACGACGCCGGTCTCGGCGCGATGGCGCATCTCGCCAGGGAGCTGCTGGAGAAAGAGGGGCCCGGCGAGCGCTGTTCATGCGGGCACCATCATAGCGGTCGGAAATGAAAGTATTCCGCAAATTCATAGACCGCGTGACCAAGTGCGGCAAACGGCGCGCCGGCGAACGGGTTTCGCGGATGATGGGCCGCGAGCGGGTTTTCGAGGCGTGGGATCTCGGCGCGGACACGTTCGTTTTCGAGCGCGGCGTCGCCGGGCGTCTCGCCGACCGCCCGAGCGTGCTGGCCGCGAAGAAACGCGACCTCGGCGGCGCCGGAAAAGGTTTCGTGATGACGATATCGACCGGCAACCACGCGGTGGCGGCGTTCCCGCTGCTCGACGGCAGATTCTGGCATCTCGCGCGGCTTGACCCTGAGAGGC
>JAGDAE010000265.1 GCA_017959645.1 Kiritimatiellia bacterium | reverse complement strand
CCTTCAGCGAGCTGTCGCGCTGGCGGTACGCCTCTTCGATCGCCTCGATGTTCCGATACGCCTTCGCCCGGTCGAGGCTGCCGTCGACCATCCATTTCCTCGCGAACGAAAGCAGCGTGCGGTAGAACGCCTTCCGCGTCGCCGTTTCGTCGTCCGCCTCCGCGATCGCCGCTTCGAGAATCTCGTTCATCCGCCGCCCCGCCGCCGCTTTCGCCCATACCCCGTCGATTCCCCTCGCGCCGAAAATCTCCGCCAGCTCCCCGTACGCGCCGTCGCCCAGAATCTCCTGCGAAGCGGCGAGGAATATGCGCTGCGAGCGGGAGACGATCGTCGGCAGAATCGCGTCCGGCGAATCGGTCGCCATCAGAAAAATCGTCTTGTCGCGCGGCTCCTCGAGCGATTTCAGAAAAGCGTTCGCGCTCGGCGCCTCCATGCGGTCCGCCCCGACGATTATACCGGCCTTCCACCCGCCGGAAAACGACGTCATCTCCATCTTGTCGACGATTTTCTCGCGCATCGCCTTGACTGCGATTATCCGCTTCGCGCCTTCCGGCTCAATCCACGCGATATCGGGATGGGTGCGGTTGCCGATCTGCCTTTCCGCGCCGGGAAAGAGTTTTGCGAGAACGCCGTCGACGAGTTCGAGACAGCGTCCCAGATCGCCGCAGACGAGATATCCGTTCGCCGCCTTTCCGGCGTCGATGGCGCCGGAGATCAGAGCAAGGGCTTCAGATACGTCCATATCCTTTTCGCGACTTCTTCCGGCGTCCCCTCCGCGTCGACGCGCTTGATCCGGTCCGGTTCGAGTTCGGCAAGCTTCTCGAATCCGCGCTTGAGCCGCAGATGGAATTCGTCGCCGGCCAGTTCTATGCGGTCGGCGGACGAATTGGTCGCCGCTTCGCGTCCGCGCATTCTGGCCGCGGCAGTCGACGGCCGCACTTCGAGAAGCAGCGTGAGATCGGGCCTAAGCCCACCGCACGCGAATTCGTTGGCCACGGAAATCGCTTCGAGCGACAGGCCGCGTCCGTAGCCCTGATAGGCGAAAGTGGAATCGCTGAAGCGGTCAGAGACCACCCATGCGCCGCGGTCAAGCGCCGGAAGTATCACGTTCCGCACCAGCTGCGCGCGGGCGGCGAGAAACAGCAGAAGCTCCGCCCGGTCGCACGGCGGGTCGCCGAACTCGTCCTTGAGCAGCGAACGGATTTTTTCCGAAAGCGGAGTGCCGCCCGGTTCGCGGGTGACGACGACGTCGATGCCCTCTTTCCCGAGCGCCTCCCCGAGCAACCCGAGCTGCGTTGACTTGCCGCATCCCTCGCCGCCTTCGAAAGTTATGAATTTTCCCCTGGCCATCAGCGCTCCGTCGGCAGCCCCCACTCCTCGAGTTTGCCGGCCATCCAGTCGAATGCGGCCTCGTGCATCGCCTTCGCCTTGCCGGACGGAATCACCGGCCCGGCGCATATGCGGATGTCGTACGACGGATCGACCGTGCCGAAGTCCTTGAAAATCTTCCGCAGCATTCCCTTTTCCCGCGTCGGTTGGCACCGCGTGTCGACGACGATCGGCACTATCGGGCAGTTCGCCTTCTCGGCAAGCTTGGCGCCGATCGACGAATAGAGCTTCCGGCTGAAGACTTTCTGGCGCGACCCTTGCGGAAAGATGAGAAAACTGTCGCCGCCGGCGATGCGTTCGGTCCCGACCTTCAGTATGTTGATCAGATCCTCGCGCGGAGACTTCCGGCTTATCGGCACCATCCGCATATGCTCCGCCGCCCGTTCGAGAAACGGCAGATGCGCGAGCGAGGCCTTGGCCACATAGCTGAATTTACCGAAAGCGAGCAAAGCCGGCGGCAGGAGAATCGTCTCGGTGGTCGACATGTGGTTGCACAGATACATCACCGGCCCGTCGTATTTCGCCCGTTCGGAGAAACCCTCGATGGACACGTTCATCCCCAGCTTCTCCGGAACCGCGACCGACGCGAAGCAGAATCTCGCCCAGCGGTCGGTGTTGAGCAGCCCGAACGGCTCGGTGAGCGCGCAGCACGGAAAGACTTTCGTCACGCCCCACGTGTACCGAAGCGTAGTGAAGATCGACTTTTTCGCGCGTTTCTTCGCCCGGTTCTCCGGTTTCGTGAAGTAGCCGCCCGTCTCGCGAAGCTCCTTCTGGAATTCCTCCAGCGAAATCATTCCTCTTCCCCGCCTTCCTCTTCTTCGTTGTTTTTCGACTCTTCGCGCATTTTCGAAAGTTCGTCCCTCAGCGAAAGCAGCTCTTTCTTCTGCTCCTCCTTGTTGCGCTCGATCTCAGCACGATCCTGTTCGCGCTCTTCCTCCATGCGTTTGCGCTCTTCCTCGAGACGCTTGCGCTCCTCGTCGGCGCTCTTACGCGCGTCTTCGGCGCTCTTGCGCGCCATTTCCATTTCCGCTTCGCGTTCGGCTCTGCGCTCGGCGTTGCGTCCGCGCAGCGAATCCGGCCGCCTGCCGGCGTCGCGCCGCGCGTTCTTGCCGCCAGCCGGAGCCGGGTTCTCGCCGAGCTTCAGCTTTATCTCGATGCCGCCCGATTTAGAGAGCGTCATCGTCTTCTCGACCGCGTCCGCGCCCTTGACCGTCCAACCGCCGCTTTCTTCGCCGACTTTCAGATAGTAGTGGACCGGCGATTTCGCGTCGGAAACGTCGACGAAACCGACCGCGATCTCTCCGGAAGGCGTGACGTTGATCGCGCTGAACCTGATCGCGCTTTTCGCCTCCTCTTCTTCTTTGGACAGTTCCCGTTCGCCGGAACCCTGCGACGGAGCCTTCTCGGACGGATTTCTCGTCGCATCGAAATTCGGCGGCTCCCTCCCGAACATCTGCCGGTCGACGATCGACTGGTAGTTTTCGAAAGGTTTTTTATCGCCGTGCAGATGCAGCGCGAGCAGCGCGAAGACGGAAGCCAGAAATCTTTTCATCGGTATATGTCGACTTTCGTTTCGCGGAATTTCCCCGCCTCCGATGCCCACGCGGACAGGACTTCGCCGGTTTCTCCGCTCTCGACCGCCTGCCGCGCCGCGACGCCGCCGGCGAGCCGGTCGAACCATTCCGGACGCGATCGCGTCCCGATGTGCGAACGGTACCGGCGATGGAGTTCGCACAGAACCGTGATCCCCGCCGAGAACGGACGGTACTTCGCCGGTTCCGCCACCGAGAAAAGGATGCCGTCGAGCTGCAGCCCCGAATATGTTCCGCCGCGCGGAGAATAGCGGTACGGGCGCATGTCGATGCCGAAGCCGCGCAACGGCTCCTCCAACGCCGCGGCGAGCGCTCGCGAATCCATCCATGGCGCGCCGATCATTCGGAAAGCCAGCGAACCGTCGCGGTCGCAATCGATCGCGGGATACGCCTCGGTGAACACGGTCATCGGATATAGCGCCGCCGAATCCCAGCTTCTTATCGCCGGGCTCGGAGGGATGAAATTCGGCCACGGCGCGCAATCGGCGTGGCTCCAGTCCAGAACCTTGAGCACGTTCACGTCGATCGGAAGATTCTCTTTCTCGCGTATCCACAGCGCGCATTCCCCGGGCGTCATCCCGTGGCATAGCGGCACGTCGACCGGCGCCACGAACGACGCTCCGCCGTCTTCGAGCGACGGACCGTCGACGATTCCGCCGAGCGGTATCTGGCGGTCGAGAACCGTGACCGGTATTCCGCGCTCCGCACACGCCTCGATCGTGTTCTTGAGCGTCGCCAGATACGTGTAGCACCTTACCCCGATGTCGCAGAGGTCCACCACCATCCGCCCTATGCCCGAAAGCATCTCGTCCGTCGGCTTGCGATGCTCGCCGTAGAGCGAATGGATCGGACGGTTCCAGTACGGATGCCACGAACTCGCCGAGCGCTCGCCCGGCGGCAGCGAACCGAAAAAGCCATGTTCGGCGGAAAACAGCGCGTGCAGACGGCCGGGAAATCTGCGCATGAGCCGCCCGGTCGTACTCGTCGCCTGCATGGTGAGGAGGCCGAATTTGGCGTCGTCGGCGTCCAGAAAGTCGATGAGTCCGGAATAGTTTACCATCTGTCCTGTCCTCAACGGTCGAGCATGGTCCTGAGCGAGCCGATCTTCTCCGCGATGTTGCGTATCGAAGGATCTCTGTTTTCGGCGACGGTTTCGTCCGCCGCCAGCCCGTGCAACCACACCGACGAGGCCGCGGAGGCGAACGGATCGCCCTTGAGATAGGCCCAGCGTGCGGCGATCACGCCCGCGAGCAGATCGCCCATCCCGCCAAGAGCCATGAAAGGATTCCCCGTGCGGTTTTCGTACACCCGCTCGCCGTCGGACGAAACCACCAGCGTGTTCACGCCCTTGAGCACGACGGTCGCGCCATACCGGTCGACGATTGCGCGCGCCGTTGCGAGCCGGTCGGACGAAACCTGTTCGCGCCTCCACCCGAGCAGTTTCGCCGCCTCTCCCTCGTGGGGGGTCAGCACCAGCTCTTGTCCGGCCGCCGGTTCGTAGCCGTCGTTTTTACCGTACCACCCGGCAAGGACCGCGAGCGCGTCGGCATCGATCACAAACCGCCCGCTGCTGCCCGAAAGCAGCCGCGACACGATAACCTCGGTCGACACGCCGGTCCCAAGCCCCATCCCCATCGCGACCACGTCAGCCTTTGGCGGAACGCACGTGGCGACCAGTTTGGTGAACGTGGCCTCCGGAACCAGCGAACCGGCGGCGATGCGGGAAGCGTCGGGAACCACTAGCTGCACCAGCCCGGCCCCCGCCGCGCGCGCGCCGAGACCGGCGATCACCGGCGCGTGGATGTAGCGGCCCGAGCCGCCGACGACCGCGACCGTCCCGACCGTGTACTTGTTTGCGTCGGGTCTGCGCGCGACGAACGACGCACGTATCTGAGATGGGACTTCCATAAACTGGTGGTATTATACTATTTTCCGCCGCCCGCCGTCAACCGCCGCCGTGGACGGACTAGCGCCGGCGCGGAATCAGTTCAACGCGGCTATGACTTCGGGCAGCAGTTGCTTTTTGCGCGAGAGTACGCCGGGCATCGTCAGCGTCCCCGCCGCGCCGCGACGGTACGGCAACGCGCGGCGGACGGCATCGTCGCCCCTGAACAGCAATTCCGACGACCCCCGCACCGGATCGGTCACCATCAGCGCGAAGAAGTCGAGCTTCCCGGCGGAGATGGCGTCTTCCATTGCGGCGGCGAGCTCGGGAACGCGGCGGTGGAACACGGCCATGTGGGATTCTTCGATCTGCGCCAGCGTGAAACGCCTGCCAGACTCCGCATATGTCTTCGCGTCGCTCGCGATCGCCTTCGCGGCCGGCATCGACGCGAGCGGAGAAGCGACCGACATCAACCCCTCCATGATGTTCGCGGCGTTCTCGCCGCAAAGCTTCTCGAGCCACGCGCACATCGTGCGGTCGGCCGGCGTCGTCGTCGGGCTCTGGAAAAGCAGCGTGTCGGAGACGATTCCGGCCGCCAACGCCGCCGCTATCTCCCTGGTCGGACGCTCCCCCGCCGCGCGGAACATGCGCGCCACCAGCGTGCAGGTCGAGCCGACAACGTCGGCGGTGTAGCGTATCGGCTCCTTCGTCGCCGCGAACGCTATGCGGTGGTGGTCGACGGCCTCGACCACAGGCAGCTCTTCGAGTCCGGGTATACCCTGCTCGATTTCGTTGTGGTCGACCAGAATCATGTTCACCGGCGGCGGTTCGGCGAAAGCCCGCTTGAGAACCGTGCCGACGAGCCGGCCCGAATCGTCAACGACCGGGAAATGGTTGT
>JAGDAE010000264.1 GCA_017959645.1 Kiritimatiellia bacterium | reverse complement strand
GCGCCGGCGAAGCAAGCCGCGGCGCCGGAAGAGGCGAGCGCCGAGACGCCGGACGAGCGCGCGAAACGCGAGCGCAAGGAGATGCTCGAGGCGATGGCGCCGGACGAGCGCCGGGAGTTCATCCGCAACGAGATGCTGGAGAAGCCGCTCGATCTGACGCCTTCCTCGAACCGCGTGTTCAAGACCGGCACCGAGCAGGTGCTGAGCTGGATCTTCACCACCGACGTCGGCGACATGCCCCCGCCGTTGCCGAAAATCTCGATCCGCGACGAGGCGCACATCATGGAGATACTCGACAACCATGTGGCGGCGGACGAAGGCGACTCCGAGCGCGTGAAGGACGCGAAAGACACGGTCGCGCTCGCGAAAGAGGAACTTCGCCGGTTTGTCGACGGAGGCGGAAAGGTGCAGGATTTTCTCGAGTACTGGCGCGGCAAGCTGGTGCTCGCCCACCAGGAGCGCATGGAGTGCCAGCGGCAGGCGATCGCGGCGGCGCGCGAAGAGCCGGAGATCGCGCTCGAATATCTCGAAGAAATCAACAGGCGGCTTGACGAAAAAGGCATAAAGCGGGTTAAACTGCCCGACAAACTAATGGAGAAACTGACGAAATGAAAAAGACAACCGCATTGGCCGTCGCGCTCGCAGCGGCGTTCGCGTTCGGCGGCGAAAGCGCCGACGCAGAAAAGGAGGCGAAGAAGCTCGAGGCGAAGGAGCGCATGCTCCAGAAGACGGGCGGCATAATCGAAAAGGCCGGCGAGGGCAGGGTCGTCGTCGTGAACGCGCAGGAAAAAATTCCCGAAAGCGCGATCGCCGGCAGAATCGCGGCCGCCGCCAAGCTCGTGCGCGTGAAATTCGATCTCGAGAACCGCGCCGGCGCGGACGGCTTCTCCGTCGCGGACGCGAGACTGCCGGAAAACGCGCAGGCGGCGATCTTCGTCGTCGAGGACGCGAAACTGCCGCTTTCGCTGGTCGCGGTCGAGGCCGGCTGGGGAATGGTCAATGTCGCGCAGCTCTCGGAGGGCAAGCGGTTCAACGTCGAATTCAACCGGGTGCTCACGCTCGCGCTCGGAGGCGGCGTAAGCCAGTTCAAGGCCTCGCCGATGCAGACGGTCAAGTCGGCGGACGACCTCGACGGAATAGTCGGCGAAAACCTCACCTTCGACGCGGTAACTTCGATTCTGCGCAATCTGCAGAATCTCGGCGTCACCCAGACGAAAAAAAGCACCTACAAGCGCGCCTGCGAAGAGGGCTGGGCCCCGGAGCCGGCCGACGAACACCAGAAGGCGATATGGGAAAAGGTGAAGGCGGAGCAGAACGAAAAGCCGTCCAACCCGATAACGATAGAGTTCGATCCGGAAAAGGGGGAGTGACATGGTGGATTTCGAGAAGCAGTTCGAGCGCCCGGGGTATTCCCTGCGGCAGGAGAAGGCGCAGCTTGCGCTGACGTTCCGCCTCGTGTACGGCTGGATGTGCGCGGGGCTGGCGCTTTCCGGCGCGGTCGCGTGGCACGTCGCCAGGAGCGGAACGATCGAAAGGCTGCTGCGCAGCGGATCCGGGATGCCGGTTTTCATGGGATGCCTGATCGCCGAGATCGCGCTGGTCATGATCCTCGGCGGCGCGATACGCAAGCTGCCCGCGGCGGCCGCGACGGCCATGTTCATCGTTTACGCGGCGCTGAACGGGTTCACGCTGTCGGTGGTCTTCCTCGCCTACGAGCTGCCGCTGATCGGCCGGGCGTTTTTCGTCACGGCCGGGATGTTCGGCGGGCTCGCGCTGTGGGGGACATTCACCAAGGGCGATCTTTCGGGCATAGGTTCGGCCTGCGGCATGGCGCTGTGGGGGTTGATTATCGCCGGAATCGCGAACATCTTCCTCAAAAGCGACGGCATGGACTGGTGCATTTCGTTCATCGGCATTCTCGTCTTCACGGGTCTTACGATGTACGATGCGCAGAAAATCAAGCAGATGGCGGCGGCCGAGGGAACGCTCGACCGCCAGACCGTGCGCAAGCTGGGCATACTCGGCGCGCTGAGCCTCTATCTCGACTTCGTCAACCTGTTTATGCACATTTTGCGGTTTTTCGGCCGCAGGAAATGACGGCCGGCGCCCCCGGACCGCTTGATTTCCGGGGCGCAAATTTGATATAATTCCGCCCAATCGCACCCGAAGCGCGGTGCGGGGATGGAAAACACAGTGTTTGGATTTCTGAAGAAGGCCAGAAAGAGGAAGCCCGCGGTATATGCGCGGGCCGAGCACTGCATTTCCCGCAAAAACATCGATCCCGACGCGCTGAAGGTCCTCTACCGGCTTTCGTCGCTGGGGTATACCGCCTATCTGGTGGGCGGCGGGGTGCGCGATCTGCTGCTCGGGCGCACGCCGAAGGATTTCGACGTCGGCACCAGCGCGAGCCCGCTCGAGGTCAAGAAGGCGTTCAAGAACTGCTTTCTCATCGGCCGGCGCTTCCGCCTGGCGCACATCCGCTTCGGCGGGGGCAAGATCATCGAGACGGCGACGTTCAGGCGCGAGAGTCAGAGCGTCGGCGAGATAATAGAGCATGCGGCCGAGGGCCCGTTCGAAGACAACACTTTCGGCACGCCCGAAACCGACGCCTACAGGCGCGATTTCACGGTGAACGGGCTTTTCTACGACATCGACACCTATTCGGTCATCGACTGGGTGGGCGGAATGAAAGACCTCGAGAAGCGGACGATCCGCGCCATCGGCGACCCCGACATACGCTTCCGGGAAGATCCGGTGAGAATGATGCGGGCGGTCAAGTTTTCGGCGCGGCTCGGGTTCACGATCGAAAAAAAGACGATGGCGGCGATGAAGCGCCACCACGCCTGCATCCTCTCGGCGTCGATTCCGCGCGTGTGCGAGGAGCTGTTCCGCCTGTTCCCGTACGGACGCAGCGAGGAATCGTTCCGGCTGATGTGGAAGACCGGCATGCTCGCCGATCTGCTGCCGTCCCTCTCGAAGGCGATAGACGCGACCGGCGGCGAGAAGAGCCGCGAATGGAAGTATCTGAAGACGCTCGACGGATACGAGCTGATGATGAGTGAAAAGGGGTTCGAGGTCTCCAACGCTGTGCGGGCGGCGGTGTTGATGGGCGCCGCGCTCACCGGAACCGACGGCGAGGGGCGCAAGGTCATGCAGGAGATGTCCGCGGCGCTGAAGATACCCAAGGCGACGTACTTCGGCGCCGTTCTGCTGATCGAAAGCCGCCGCAGGCTCTCAGCGCCGCCGGCGAAAGGCAAGGCGAGATTTATCCACAACCGCGACTTTCTGGACGCGCTCGACTACAACCGCATCATGCTCAGGGCGGAGAAGAAGAGCGAAAAGATCCTGAACGAGTGGTCGGATCTGTACGAAGAAAAGAAAGGCAACATGCAATGAACGAAGAGCTGCTCAAGGAAATCAAGGGAACCCTGCCCTGGCTGGTCGCCGCCGCGGTCGCGGTCGGCGCGTACTACGGGGTGAAAAACCATCTGGCCGCGCGGAGGGTCGCCGCCAGCGAGGCGGTCGTCGAATCGGTCTCGGTCGAGGAGCTGGAGGACGCGGTCGCGAAGTTCAAAGGCGCGAAGAGCGGCGGCGTGCTGCGCCTCAAGCTGGCGAAGGCGTATTTCGACCAGCGCCGCTACCAGGAGGCGTTCGACGCCTATTCGGCGCTCGAAGGCGATGCGCCGGACGCGTTCGCCGACATTCCTGCCGTCGGCAAGGCGCAGTGCCTCGAGGCGATGGGGAAATACGCCGAAGCGCTCGCGGCCTACGACGCCTACGTCGAAAGCGCGCCTTCCAATTCCTATCTGCTGCTCGACGCCAAGCTCGGGTCGGCCCGGTCGCTTTCGCTCGCCGGTTCCAAAGACAAGGCGCTCGAGAGGCTCGAAGCGCTCAAGGCGGAATCGAAGGACGACGAGATTTCCCTTTCGCGCATCGACTCGGCGATCGATCTGGTCAAACGCTACGAGAAGCGCGAGGAGGTTTCGCTGTTCGACGCGGCCAACGCCGCCGCCGCGCAGCTCGAGAGCGAGGCGGCGAAAATCGAAGAGCCGGCCGCCGAAGCGGCCGACGAACCGGACAAGGCCGAATGACGATCGTCCGCGAGCCGGTATGGGACGACGCCCCGCGTTCGAAAGCGCAAGGCGTCGTCCGTCGTTTGACGAGCGTTCTTTCAGCGCTCGGCCTGGCGGCGAAAATCGCGCTCGCGTCGATAGCTTCGTTCCCGGCCGTGCTCTGCAGGCGGTCGGGACGCGCCGATTTCGCGAACCAACTTTACGTTACCGGCATCCGCACGCTGCCGGTGATCACGGTCGTGTCGCTCTTCACCGGCATGATCCTCGCGCTGCAGGTCGGGCTGGAACTCAGGCGCTTCAATCAGGAGATGTACCTCGGGGCGGCGGTGATGATTTCGCTGGTGCGCGAGATGGGACCGTTCAGTTGCGGGATGTGCCTCGTGGCCTGCGTCGGCTCGGCCATCGCCGCCGAACTGGGCACGATGAAGATCAACGACGAGATCGCCGCGCTGGAGATTATGTCGATTTCGCCGATACGCTATCTCGCCGCGCCGAGGATCTTCGCGCTCGTCGTGATGGCGCCGCTTCTGGCGTTCTTCTGTTGCGTGGTCGGCGTGGTCGGCGGCGGCATCGTCGGCTCCACCCAGCTCGGCGTCGATTTCAGGCAGTACGTTTCGAGTGCGATGGGCATCGCGAAGACGAAGGATCTTTTTGTGGGGCTCTTCAAGGCCGGCGTCTTCGGGCTGGTCGTCGGGACGGTTTCGGTTTCGGAGGGCTTCGGCACGAGCCTCGGCGCGACCGGGGTCGGCCGTTCGACGCAGCGCAGCGTCATCGCCGGGTTTCTTCTCATCCTCATGCTCGGGTACATGATAACGAGGGCGTTCTACCGGTGAGTCTGATAAGCTTCGAGAACGTGACCAAGCGCTTCGACGGCCGGCCGGTGCTGGACGGCTTGAGTTTCACGGTCGAAAAGGGCGAGATACTCTGCATCGTCGGTCCGTCCGGAACCGGCAAGTCGGTCACCCTCAAACATCTGGTGCGGCTGCTCACGCCGAGCTCCGGGCGCGTCGTCGTCGACGGCATCGACGTCGCGGAATGCTCCGGCGCCGAGCTGGAGAGGCTCCGGGGGCGGATCGGGTACCTGTTCCAGTCCGGAGCGCTTCTGGCGTGGATGACCGTCGCCGAGAACGTGGCGCTTCCGCTCGAGGAATGCACGTCGCTTCCGGACGAAGAGATCTCCGCCCGCGTCGCAGCTGCGCTCGAGGCGGTCGAGCTTTCCGACGCCGCCGACAAGTATCCTTCAGAAATCTCGGGCGGAATGCAGAAACGCGCGGGATTGGCAAGGGCGATAGTCCGCGAAACGGATATCGTCCTCTACGACGAGCCGACGAGCGGACTCGACCCGGTAACCGCGTCGACCATCGACCGGCTCGTGAAGAAGCTCAACCGCGAGCTCGGGATAACGTCGATCGTCGTCACCCACGACATCGCAAGCGCGCTGAAGATAGCCGACCGCATACTGCTCGTCAAGCGCGGCAAGGCGGTCGAATGTTCGGCGCCGGCGCAGTTCGCGAGATCGGCGAATCCGGAAGTTAGGGAATTTCTCGAGGCGGCGAAAGGAGGAGCCATATGAGCTCAGGCAGGAAAAACGATGCGTTTTCGGAGGCGGTGGTCGGGCTGTTCATGGTCGCGATCCTGGCGCTTCTGGCCTACTTCACCATAATCATCTCCGGCGTGGACGTGCTCAAGGGGCGCGAAAGGACGCGCGCCGAGATATCGTTCGACTCGGTCGGGGGATTGCGCGAGCAGGACAGCGTAATGTACCGCGGAACCAAGGTCGGCGCGGTCGAGGAGATACTCGTCGAGCCGGACGAATTGAGGGTGATTGTCGAAATCGACCGCTCGGTCATCCTGCGCGAGGGATACCGCATCGAAGTGTGTTCGCTGTCGATGCTCGGCGGCAACTACCTTGTGCTGGAGGAAGGCGAGGGCGAAATCGTCGATATCGCGTCCGCCAAACTGCGCGGCGAGACCCCGAGCGACTGGATGAGGGACGTTGCCAACATCGCGCGCAATCTCAAGGAACTCACCGGCAGGGCGGAGCTCGAATCTATAATAACCAACATTGACGCGGTAAGCTCGGCGGTCAGAGGCATTGCCGAACGGCTCGAGCGCGGCGAGGGAACGCTGGGCCGGCTGCTGTCGTCCGACACGCAGCTCTACGACGAACTGCACGAGACGCTCGACAACGTGAAAGAGATCACCGGCCGCGTCGAGCGCGGCGAGGGCACGGTAGGCCGGCTGCTGTCGAGCGACGATACGCTGTACGCCGGCCTCGAGGAGGCGGTCGCGGCCTTCAAGTCGGCCTGCGCGTCGTTCGACATGGGCGACGAGGTAAGGGGCGGAGTTACCAACCTGACCTCGAGTGCGCTCGCGCTTCTGGGCAATCTCAACGAGGTCGCGGAGCGGCTCAAGAACGGCGAAGGCACGCTCGGGCGCCTGACGAAAGATTCCGCGCTGCTCGACGAAGTCGAAGGGCTTGTCAAAGACATCCGCCAGGTCGTCGACAACTATCGCGACACGACGCCGATTTCCACCTTCGGATCGCTGATCATGGGAGGACTGTGATTCTCTGCGCTTTGGTCGCTTCGGCGTTCACGGTCAATCCGGCGCCGATGGAGATGCCCCGCGCGGTCGACGCGTATCTGGTGCGCGAAGAGGGGTGCAAGCCGCGCCTCGAAGACCGCTACGACGTTCTCGATCTTTGGATTTCCCGCGCGGTCGACGGCGTCTGGACCGACGACGACGGACGCGAATTCATGCTTGCGGCGCTCGACGTCCTGCCTCCCGCGCTCTCGTCGGCCCCGCCCGAGACTAGGCGCGGATACGTGTCCGGACTGGTTTCTTACGACTGGCGGAAAGTCGATGAAGCGCGGCTTTTCGACGCGATCGACAAACTCTCGCCGGTCGAGCCGTGCGAAGATTTTTCGCGTCCGCGCCGGCGGCCGAGGGGGTTCAGAGAGGTCAGATACTACCAGGGTACGAACAAGACCGCGATAGTCTGCGCATATCTGCGCGGAGACGAGAGTTTCTGGCGCCTCGCGACCTGGAAGCTCCGCGAAGGCGACGCCTGGGACGAGAAATTCGAGCAGTTCGAAGACGGCGTCATCTACGGCGACGAGGCCGGAATCGAGGTGGCGCGCCCTTCCCGCGTCGACGACGAGCGCGAACTTCTCAGGTCGGACGCGCGCCATTCGGTCGCCGCCTACAATGGCTGGCGGGTCACCGATTCGGACGAATTCACCGTTCTCGACAACCTCGTGGACGGCAAGACGTTCATCGTCGCGCTGACCAACGATCTTAAAATCTCCCGCGCGAAATACGCCGAGACGGTGCCGACCGGCATCGACGGCTCGAATACGCTCGCAGTCGCGAGGATATTCGCGACCCGCGCGGAGTATCTCGAGGCGGCCGGGGAGGATATGGCCTGGACGGCGGCGTACTGGAACCAGGCCCGGCGCGAACTTGTCGCCTATCTGCCGGAGGGCGATACGAAACGGCTCATGAAGACCATCCGCCACGAGGCGTTCCACCAGTATCTCTCCTACGCTTGTTCGATGATACCAGCTTCGCCGTGGTTCAACGAAGGGTACGCCGAATATTTCGAGGACGAATCCGACGGGGAATGGGGCATCGACGTCGATTTCGACGAAGCGGCGGACATGATCGCGCCGCTGCTCGAAATGGACTACGGCGAATTCTACGCGGGAAGCCTCGAAGAGAAGACGTTGCGCTACCGTCTGGCCT
Source organism: Kiritimatiellia bacterium (assembly GCA_017959645.1). Classification (GTDB taxonomy): domain Bacteria; phylum Verrucomicrobiota; class Kiritimatiellia; order RFP12; family UBA1067; genus UBA1067. The sequence continues at coordinate 8,063 of JAGDAE010000264.1, read as the reverse complement.
GGTCGATCGCGTATTTCATCGAGAACGGCGCGCGCAAGGTCCGGTTCGACCCGTTCAAGAACCTGAAGCGCGACTATGTGGACGCGCTCGTCAGAACCAAGGACATGCGCCAGGCCGGGGCGGAGGCTTTCGGCGGCGTCGACAACCTGCGCCTGTTTATCGCGGAATGGAAGAAGTTCTGGAAAAACCGGTGACTTGCACCGGCCGTCTCGCGCCGAGTCCGACTGGGGCGTTGCACCTCGGCAACGTGCGGACTTTCATGATCGCGTATCTGCGCGCCCGCTCGCAGGGCGGCAGGCTCCTGATGAGGATGGAAGATCTCGACCATCCGCGCGACAAGCCGGGGGCGGCGCGGGAGGCGATCGAAGATCTGCGCTGGCTCGGGTTCGAATGGGACGGCGAGATCGTCTTCCAGAGCGGACGCAGGGAGCTGTACCGCGATGCGATCGGGAAACTGCGCGAAAAGGGTCTCGCGTATCCATGCACGTGTTCGCGCAAAGACGTCGAGTCCGCCCAGTCCGCTCCGCACGAAGGCGAGCAGCTTCGCTATCCCGGAACCTGCCGTGGAAAGCACGAAACGTTCCCGCCCGGGGCGTGTTGGCGATTTCGGGTCGACGGCGATTCGCGCGTCGCGTTCGACGACGCGTTCGCCGGCAGGTTCGAGCAGGATGTCGGGGAAACGCTCGGGGACTTTCCGCTTGCGCGCGACGAAGGCGGCGCCGGGTACACGCTCGCGGTCGTCGTCGACGATGCGGAGATGGGCGTGACCGAGGTCGTCAGGGCCGACGATCTTCTTCCTGCGACGCCGGCGCAGATTCTCGTGCAGCGCGCGCTGGGGCTACCGACACCGGGGTATTTCCATGTTCCGCTCGTCGTCGGTCCCGACGGCCGGCGGCTCGCGAAGCGGCATGGCGACACCAGAATATCGTCGTATCGTGCACGCGGCGCGAGACCCGAACGGATAATCGGTTATCTGGCCGAAAGCTTCGCCTGGGCGGAAAAGGGCGAAGAGATCCGCCTCGCGGATCTTGTCGAAAGATTTTCTTCGGCAACCATCCCGCACGAGCCGCTGGTCGCGGATTTTGACGTGTTTTAGCCATGGCGCATCTGGTTTCTACAATAATTCCGGTCTACAACGTCGAGAAGTATCTCGTGCGCTGTCTCGATTCGGTAATCGAAGCGGCGAAAGGAATCGATGCCGAGATCATATGCGTCAACGACGGCTCGACCGACTCCTCCCGGGAAATACTCGGACGCTATGCCGGAAAGGTGAAAATAATCGACAAGCCGAATGGAGGGCTTTCGTCGGCTCGCAACGCCGGGCTGGACATCGCAATCGGGGAATATGTCATGTTCGTCGATTCCGACGACTGGATCCCCTCCGACGCGATACGCAAGTTTCTCCAGGCCGCCGTGGAATCGGGGGCGGCCGTGACGGTCTCGTCGCATTACGCGGTCGATACGCTCGACAGGCCGCGCAAAGCCGGCGTCAAGTGGCGTCTGCGCAGCCCCGCGCTCAAGCATCTCGTCGGCCGCCGCCACATGCACTCGTCGGCGTGGAACAAATTCTACCGGCGCGACGCGATCGGCTCGAGGCGGTTCATCGAAGGAATCAGTTTCGAGGACTGGCCGTTCGTCACGGAGCTTTTCGGGAATATTCCGTCGTTCGCCGAAATCGGCGAGCCGATGTACGTCTACTGCCACAACGGCGGCGAGATCTCGATCGTCCGTTCGCCGTTCGACGAAAAGAAGGCTAAGAGCTATCTTGCCGGAATGAGGTTTGTCAGCGAAGCTTTTGCGGTCCATCCGATGCGCAGATATGCGATGAAACGCGTCGAAATCGCCCGCAGGATGCTCGAAAAGCGGGTGAGGCGGGCGAAGTTGGATATCGCCGCTCCCGGCCCCGGCTCTCTGTCGCCCGGCAAGCGCGTCGAGCGCATGTTCCATGCGATTGTCGCCGCGTTCGGCGCGTGGCAGTGCCGGCATCTGTGGCGGAGAATCGACCGCAAAAAGATCGTGTTCAGCCAATTCCAGGGCGGCGGGTTCGGATGCAACCAGAAGTACATCGCGCTCGAACTGCTGAGACGGCGCAGAGATCTCGATCTCGTGTGGCTGGCCAGAGACCCCGGCGGCGTTTCGGTTCCCGCCGGCATCCGTATAGTCCCGTGGAAAAGCCGCGTCGCGCTGAAGGAGCTGGCGAGCGCCGGCGTGTGGTGCTCGAACCACAACCTCGGACATTTCGTGAAAAACCGCGGCCTCGTAAAGAAGCCGGGCCAGCGCTACTGCCAGACCTGGCACGGATCTTTCGGCATCAAACGATGCACCGAGACGCTCTGCGCGAAAGAGGCGGCGATGCTCGACGTGTTCTTCGCGAACTGCACGTGGGAGGCGCGGCTCGCGCGCGGCTGGTTCGGGAACGGGCCGGAGATTCTCGTCACCGGGCATCCGCGCAACGACATTGTCGTCAAAAGTCGCGCCCGCGATTGGCGCGCGGCAACGACCAAGACGCTGCTGTACGTGCCGACGTTTCGCGATGACGGGGCGACGGATGCGTATCTGCTCGACTTCCGGGACGTGAAAGCGGCGTTGGAGAAGCGCTGGCCGGGCGAGTGGAAGATCCAGGCCCGTCTGCATCCGAATCTGCGCAAGAAGGGGATATCGCTGCCTTTTTCGAGCGATGTCGAGGACGTCACCGGCTACCCGGACATACAGGAGCTGCTCGCTCTCGCCGACGCCGTTATCTCCGACTATTCCAGCTGCATCTTCGATTTCGCGCTGTCGGGGCGCCCTGCGTTCGTCTACGCGCCGGACCGCGAAAAGTACGAGACCGCCCGCGGGTTCTACTATCCGCTTTCGGCGACTCCGTTTCCGGTCGCCGAGAATCCGCCCGCGCTTGCGGAGGCGATTGCGCAATTCGACGAAGGCGCGTACGCCGGGCGGCTCGAAAGGTTTTTTGCGGAAAAAGGTTCCGCCGAAGACGGACTTGCGTCGGAACGCGCGGCGGATGTGATTTTGAGCGGAGTCGTGTGAGCGATGGAGCGGAGCGCGAGAATAGTCGACCCTGCCGAGGTTTTGGCGAAAAGCGTCCGGTACGATCTCATATTCAAGGTCGCCCTCGCCAAGGCTTGGGAAAGCGGCGATCGCGGCGAAATCAGGATTGCCGAAGAGGCGTATCTGGAAATGGTCAGATCGCGCAACGGATTCTACGAAGCCGAGCCGTTCAGGGATAAGCCCGAAGATTTCATCGAGTCGTTCAGGAGAACGGCCGCGAGCATACGCGAGAACGGATACGATCTCAGTCGCCCGGCCATACCGGTAGACGGCGACGGCGAGTTGCTGAATGGGGCGCACCGTCTGGCAGCCTGTTTCGCATACGGCAGAAAGTGTCCGGTCGTCTGCAGCGACAGATACCCAGCCGGAGGCAGCGTGCACAAGACGTTCGTCAAAGGCCATATACACCCGTCGGTGGCGAATTGGGGAATCAGAAAATACTTCGAGCTGGTGCCGGAAGGCACGCTGGCCAAAACGTTCGGCTCGAAAGACGACTATCCGTCGCTGCCTTTCCCGTCGTGGACGCGCCGGAACATTCTCGCTTTCCCCTACAAAGTGAAACCGGCTTTGATGTGGATCTGGTACGGCCTGCTGCTTCCGTTCAGAAAAGGCGAAAAACGAGAAAAAATGAAACGCCGGATCTTGCGCGAGCGCAAGAAAATCACCGGCTATGCCGCCCTGGCGGAATATTGGCGAAGGAGAGACGCGAATGGCTGAGATCCACATGTTTGTAATCTGGCCTCGCGCAATGGCGGCGAAAGAACGCATATTGGCCGATATCGCCAGGCATGCGGAGATTCTCCTTTCTTTTGATGCAGATTGGCCCGGGGGCATGTCGGCCGAAGAAGGGTATCGCCGGTTCTACGGTACGCTGCTTCCCGATTCCGCGGGCAAGGTAAAGCGCGCCGGCGCCGACGCTTTCACCGTCATCGTCGTCAAGATTGCCAATCCGTCGTTCGGGCTGGAAATGTCGCAGAGGGGCCTAGAACGCGTCAATCGCGAGATGTTCGGCATGAAATGGCGGTATCGCGAATGGACCGGTGGGCTTCACCGGATCCACGGCACGTTGTCCGTGCGCGAAAGCCGCAGAGATGTGATGATGATGACCGGGCATACGGTCGACGAGTGGGCGGCCGGGAAAGTCGATGCCGGTAATATCCGGATTTTCCCCGGGTCTGGCGACTGGGGATCGATGGCGGAGCTTTTGGGCTATCTCAATGAAGTCCATCCCTATGTCGTAATGCGCAATTACGAGAATCTTCCCAGCGGGTTCGATCCGGCCCATGACGATGTCGACATGCTGGTGGAAAACGCCGGAGAGTGCGCGTGTCTCGTCGGCGCCGAGAAGTGCTCTTCGGGAGCGGCGTACCGCGTACGTGTCGCTGGACGCGACGTGAAACTCGACATGAGGGAGATCGGCGACGGATATTGCGACGAAGCCTGGGAGCGCAGAATGCTCCAGGACCGGGTGAAGTCCCCGGCCGGGATTTTTGTTCCGTCTGCCGAAGACGCTTTCTATTCTTTGCTCTACCACGTGCTTTACATGAAGCGCAAGGTGTCCCCCGACTACTTCCCCAAGCTCCGCTCGCTGGCGCTTGCCGCAAAGGTCGATGGTTGCGGATTCGACGACTGGCTGCCGGCTCTCGAGGCGTTCATGCGAAAGAATGGCTATGTCGTTTCGACGCCGGAAGACCGCTCGGTCCGCATCGATGGATACCGAGCGAATTGGCCGCGCCATGCGACGGAGGCGGCGATTCTTTTCGGCATCGAAAACGCGACGCCTGTCGCGGTGTCGTCTTGGCCGCTTGAGCTGCGCGCACGGCTGGCCGGCGGACCGGTCCGGATCGTGTACGTTCCCGGCGACAAATATCCTGTTTCGCGATGGTACGAGCTGCAAAAGAAGCTTTCCCTGGCCGCCCCGGCTTTTGCGGCCAGACCTTTGATGTGGCATGTCGGCTCGCGCGGGGCGTACCTCGTTCTGGAAGAGTCGTGCGGAAGACCGGTCGGCGAATTGCTCGACACGGGTACGGCTTTCCCGGAGCGGCAACTTGACGCGATCGCGGAAAGTGCGCTGGAACTGGCGAAGGCTCTCGACGCCTCGAATATAGTCCACCGGGACATAAATGCGGATACCCTCGTCGTCTCTCCCGTCGGCGGATTGTCGTTGACTGGGTTTGGAATGGGACTAGATCGCGAGACCTACAAAACGGAGCCGCCGTATTTCAGGCGCAATCTGGCGAAAAGGCTGATTGCGCTCGGCGGCGATGGCGTTCCGCGTCCCGGCGAGTGGAACGATCGGCATGCATTGGCCGCGGTTCTGCGAAAACTTCCGAAGACGCCGAAACTCGAGCGCGCGATCGTGGAATTGGAATCCGCCGCGCGATCGCGCGCTGGGACGTGCAAGGTCAAAACGCGGAAAATCAAATTGCGGCTTGCATTGTTGCTGGCCGAAATCCTGCTGCGTGGGCTAGCGAGCCCGCGTCGCCGGCGCTCGGCGGCGTTCGTCCGCGTGCGCAGGTTTGCGTTCAACGCATTGTTCGGGTGATGACGGCATGATTCCGCGCACGATTCATCGCGTCTGGCTTGGAAGCCGTCCTCCGGACGACACCTACCTTGAAAACTGGCGCCGCAACTGCCCCGGCTGGCAGATTAGGACCTGGGGGAATGCGGAAGCCGCAGAAATCGGCGTGCCTTACGTCCGCCAGGCGCTGGCGGCCGGCAAATGGGCGTTCGCGTCGGACTATCTCCGTCTTTTGGCCTTGTACCGGGAAGGCGGTGTCTATCTGGATACGGATGTCGAACTCGCCGCGCCGCTGGACGTGTTTCTCGGCGACCGCTTCTCGTTCGGCTTGACCAAAAAAGGGCGGATACAGACGGCGGTTCTTGTCGCAGAAAAGGGGAACGATGTCGTCAAACGCATCCTCGACAGCTATTCTTCGTCGAGGTTCGATCGTGGCTATGGCGTGTATGACGAGCGCACCGTCAATCTCCGGATGCATGATGTTCTCCGGCGGATGGGAATTCGTCCGGAACGGCCCGGACCCGGCAGCGTGGCCGAATTGCCGCACGGCATCAAAGTGTATCCGCGCTCCCTGCTTTGCCGGCCGGAGCAAGATCGCCCCAGCGTGGCCGTTCACCATGCGGCGGGGACCTGGCAGGATCCGTACAAAAGGACGAACGTTTTCATTCTCCCGGGAGGACGATTCCGTCTGCTGCGGCTCAAGAAGCGCGGAAACGCAACGCCGTCGACGCCGCTCAATCTGCTGCCGGACGAGATTCTGCGAAGCCGTCTGACATTCAGGCGGTGGGTTTTCGCCCTGGTGAAGGTTCGCGCCAAATCTATCGACAATGAAAATTGAGAACATCGCCTTGATATTCGCCGGCGGGTCGGGCACGCGCATGGGCGCGCCGATTCCGAAGCAGTTCCTCGAAATCGGCGGCAAGCCCGTCCTCGCGCATACGCTCGAGCTCTTCCAGCGCCATCCGGAAATCGACGGCATCGTCCTCGTAACGCATCCCGATCATTTCGACCGGACGCGCGCGATCTGCCGGGACTGCGGCATCGAGAAGCTCGTCGACGTCTGCGAGGGCGGCCAGACCGCGCAGGATTCGATCTACGCCGGGCTTCGCCGGTGCGCCGCGCTCTATCCCGGCGAAACGGTCGTGCTCGTCCACGACGGCGTGAGGCCGTACGTGACCGACGAGACGATTTCGCGCAACATCGCCGCAGTGCGCGAGTTCGGCAGCGCGGTAACCATCGTGCCGTGCTACGAGACTGTTGTCGTCTCTTCCGACGGAGCGAAGATCGATTCGATGCCGAAGCGCGGCGAGTCGTATGTCGCGCAGGCGCCGCAGGGCTTCCGGCTCGCGGATATTCTCGACGCGCACGAGCGCATCCGCCGCCGTCCGGGAAAATACGAAGGGCTTGTCGACCAGGCGACGATCTGCTTCGCGCTGGGAATGCCGGTCCATCTTGTGGACGGCTGCCGGGGAAACATCAAAGTCACGACGCCGGAAGATCTCGTGACGCTGTCGGCGCTCATGGAATGGAGGCGCGCAAATGGCTGAGACTTTTCTCGTGACCGGCTCGACCGGCCTGATAGGAAGCGCGCTCGTGCGTGCGCTCGCGCGCGACGGAAAGAATACGGTGGCGGCCGCGCGAAACGTCGCAAAAGCGAAGGCGATGTTCGGCGCGCTGCCGTCCGTGCGCGTTCTTGAATGGGATGTGACGAAGCCGGTTCGCGTCGACGGCGAAATCGCAACGATTGTCCACGCGGCCTCCGAAACTTCGTCGCGCGCTTTCGTCGAAAGACCGGTCGAGACGATCCTGTCCGTGCTCGACGGAACGCGCAACGCGCTCGCGCTCGCGCGGGAGAAGAACGTGCGCGCGTTCGTGTATCTGTCGACGATGGAAGTTTACGGCGCGCCTGAGGCGAATCCGGTTTCGGAGCGCGACTACGGATATCTCGACCCGCTGTCGGTGCGCTCGAGCTATCCTGAGGCGAAGCGGCTCGCCGAAAATCTCTGCGTCGCGCATTGGCGCGAGTATGGGGTTCCTGTACGCATCGTGCGCCTGGCGCAGACGTTCGGCGAAGGCGTGAAACGTTCGGACGCGCGGGTGTTCGCGCAGTTCGCCGGCGCAATCGCCGACGGCAGGGATATCGTCCTTCATACCGCCGGACGCACCGCGCGCTGCTATTGCCACGTCGACGACGCGGTCGAGGCGATCCGCACCATCGCCGGCAAGGGGCGCGACGGCGAGGCGTACAACGTCGCCAATCCCGAAACCTTCTGCACGATCCGCGAAATGGCCGAGGCGCTCTGCGCCGCCAATCCGCCTTCGCGCGTCGTTCTCGACCCGTCGCTCGCGGACGGACGCGGCTACGCGCCCGAAGCGAAGCTCAATCTCTCGACGCAAAAAATCGAAGCGCTCGGCTGGCGCGCGCGCGTCGGGCTCGCGGAGATGTTCGAGTGTCTCGTGGCCGAATTCAGAAGGGATGTCGCGCCATGAG
>JAGDAE010000263.1 GCA_017959645.1 Kiritimatiellia bacterium | reverse complement strand
CGTCGTCTCGCAACGACGCGGGGCGAGCGGACGGGGCGGACAAGCGCAAGCTTGCCAAGCCGCGTCCGCGAAGCCAAGCGCCGCAAGGCGTCCCCGGCCGGAGGTTTTCGTGTGAAAAAAAGAAGCGGAGGAAACAATTCAAGCGGGGTCGGCTACACCTATTGACGGTTGCGTGCTTGTGTGGGGGTTTGTCCACACGAAAACGGACGGACGCCGAAGGAGAAATGCTCCGCAGACCGAAGGCGCCGCTTCCGGCAACGCTCGCGCCCGGTTTCCGCTTTGCGGAGCCGGGCAAAAGCGTTCGCGATTGTTTCGCGCAGGATGGTCGCGGGATGTGGAAACTGGTCTCGTTATGTACATAGGGTCCGACCCCATGCACACCAGGCGGTTTGACCGTCCCTCCGTGCGGGCGGCGTTCGCCGGGGCGCCGATTTTCTTCGCGTGCGCGCGCACACACGCGAGGGAAAATATGATATAATACCGGACATATGAGCGAAACAATCAGCGAGATCGAAAACGTAAAGATCGAAGAAGAGCTGTCGAGGGACTACATCGACTACTCCATGAGCGTCATCGTGGGGCGGGCGCTGCCGGACGTGCGCGACGGACTCAAGCCCGTGCACAGGCGGTGCCTGTATGCGATGCACAAGCTCGGCAACACCTGGAACACGAAGCATTTGAAGTCCGCGCGCATCGTCGGCGACGTGATCGGCAAGTACCATCCGCACGGCGACACGGCGGTCTACGACACGATCGTGCGCATGGCGCAGGATTTCTCGCTACGCGTGCCGCTGGTCGACGGGCACGGGAACTTCGGCTCGATCGACGGCGACGGGGCGGCGGCGATGCGGTACACCGAGGTGAGGATGCAGCGGGTGGCGGAGGAGCTTCTCGGCGATCTCGAGAAGGACACCGTCGACATGGCGCCGAACTACGACGAGACGACCGAGGAGCCGACGGTGCTGCCTGCGAAGCTGCCGAACCTGCTCTTGAACGGCTCGAGCGGAATCGCGGTCGGCATGGCGACGAACATACCCCCGCACAACCTCGGCGAGCTTTGCGACGGAATCGACTACTACGTGCAGAACCGCGAGACGTGCACGGTCGACGATCTGATGGCGTTCGTGAAGGGCCCCGACTTCCCGACCGGCGCGCAGATATGCGGCAAGAACGGCATCGCCGCGATGTACAAGCTCGGGCGCGGGCAGATGACGGTACGCGGCAAGGCCACGATCGAGGAGCTCGACAACGGGCGCGAGCGCATCGTCGTGACCGAGATACCGTACGGCGTCAACAAGACCGAGATGATAAAGCACATGGCCGAGCTCGTCAAGGACAAGACGGTCGCCGGCATAAGCGACATCCGCGACGAATCGAAGGCCGACATCCGCATCGTGATCGAGCTCAAGCGCGACGCGATCGCGGAGATCGTGCTCAACCATCTCTACAAGCACACGCAGCTGCAGACGACGTTCGGCGCGATCATGCTCGCGATCGTCGGGGGAAGGCCGAAGATACTGAATCTCAAGGAGCTTTTCGCCTGCTACACCGGCCACCGTTTCGAGGTGATAACCCGCCGCACCCGCTTCGAGCTCAAGAAGGCGCAGGCGCGCAAGCACATTCTCGACGGCCTGCTGCTCGCGATCGACCATCTCGACGAGGTGGTCGCGACGATCCGCAGCTCGCAGTCGCGCGAAGAGGCGAAGACGCGGCTGCAGGAGCGTTTCGGCTTTTCGGACGCGCAGGCGAACGCGATTCTCGAGATGCGGCTGTACCAGCTGACCGGCCTCGAGCGCGGGCGGCTGGCCGACGAGCTCGAGAAGCTGCTCGTGGCAATAGCGGAATACGAGGCGATACTGGCCGACCCCGAGAAGGTGTACGCGATAATCCGCGGCGATCTGGCGGACATCAAAGCGCGCTACTGCGCGAAAGACGACGCGAAACGCCGCACCGAAATCGTGCCCGACGCCGACGAGGTTTCGGTGAAGGATCTGGTGCCCGACGAGCCTTGCGTGATCACGCTTTCGAACCGCGGGTACGTAAAGCGCGTGCCGCTCTCCGAGTACCGCGAGCAGAAGCGCGGCGGGCACGGGGTAAGGGGCGCGCAGATCAAGGAGGAGGATTTCATACGGCTGGTGTTCGTCGCCGAGACCCACGACGAGCTGATGTTCTTCACCAACACCGGGCGCCTTTTCGTCAAGGGCGCGTACGAGATACCGGAGTCGGCGAAGACCGGTTTTGGGCGCCCGCTCATCAACCTGCTCAATCTGCAGGAGGGCGAGCAGGTGCTGAACCTGCTGCCGATACGCTCTTTCGACGGCGACGTGGACGTGTTTTTCGCGACGAGGCGCGGCACGGTGAAGAAGACGCTGCTCGGCGAATACAAGAACGTTAACAAGTCCGGAATCAGGGCGATCAACATCGACGAGGGCGACGAGCTGGTGGAAGTTCGGCTGGTGAAGAGCAGCGACGAGGTCCTGATGATCACGGCGGAGGGGATAGGCATCCGCTTCCGCGCCGACGAAGTGCGCCGGATGGGGCGCGCGGCGACCGGCGTAAGGGGAGTGAAGCTGCGCGGAAGCGACCGCGTGGTCTCGCTCGACGTCTGCGACGAAACGAAGACGCTGCTCGTCGCGACCGAGAACGGCTACGGCAAGCGCACCAGTTTCGCGGAATACCGTTCCTGCCATCGCGGAGGGATGGGGGTTACCGCGATCAAGGGCGCGGACCGCAACGGTCTCGTGGTCGCGGCGCACGCTGTCGCCGAAGACGAATCCATAATCTCCATAACGTCCGACGCGCAGATGGTGCGCAGCCCGGTCGCGCAGATCGGCATCGTCGGCCGCGCGGCGCAGGGCGTGCGGCTGGTGCGCCTGTCGGAAGGGGCGAAACTGGTCTCGGTCTCGGTCTGCGAGGGCTCGGGCGAAGAGACGCAAGACGCGGAGCAGGCGCCGTCCGCGACGCCGGACGGGGCACCGCCAGAACAACAGCCGGCGCAGCCGGCAGAAAACGAAGGAGACGGAAACAATGCTTGACATAGTCCTTGCCGCCGCGCTGGTCTCGACCCCGGTCGAGCCGGTGCGCATCGTCGCAGCCTCGGAGACGCTGAGCAACGCGTCGTTTCTCGTCGAAAAGAAGTTCGCGCAGGTTCCGGAAGGGCCGTTCATCGCCGGCGGCGGGCCGGTTCTCGCGAAAGGCGACTGGCTGATTCTCGACTTCGGCCGGGAGCTGCACGGCTCTTTGCAGATCGGCGCCGGCGGGCGGGGCGGACGCGGGGCGAAAGCGAGAATACGCCTCGGCGAATCGGTCGCCGAGACGAT
>JAGDAE010000262.1 GCA_017959645.1 Kiritimatiellia bacterium | reverse complement strand
GTCGAGAAATCCCATTCGCCGCGAAGCGAAATGGTGTTCTCGCATCCTGCGACGGGGTTCACGACGGCCGGATGCTTCTCGCGCAGGGCGTAATTCGCCGGCTGCATCTGCACGGCGGCCGCAAGCATCAGTATCGACAGCGTCATTTCGCCTCCTCTCTGAGTTCAACCGTGAAGGGTCCGTCGTTGACCAGCGCGACTTTCATGTTCGCGCCGAATCTGCCCGTCCCCACCTTTTCCGCGCCGAGAATTCCGCGCAGCGCCTCGACGAAGCGTTCGTAGACCGGTATCGCCGTCTCCGGCCTTGCCGCCGCCGAAAACCCCGGCCGCCTGCCGTGGTCGGTGTCGGCGTACAGCGTGAACTGCGACACGACTATTATCTCTCCGCCGGCATCGACGATCGAGCGGTTGGTCTTGCCGGCGCCGTCCTCGAAAATCCTCAGCTCGGCCAGCTTTTTCGCCATGCGGTCGGCCATCTCCGGCGTGTCGGCGGCGGCTACGCCGAAAAGCGCGAGATACCCCCTGCCGATGCGCGCGAGGCATTCGCCGCCGGCGCTTACGCTCGCTTCGCTCACCCGCTGCACAAGAACCTTCATGCTCCCCTCCGGTTCCTCGCCCGCGCCTTGAGGAATATCCTGAGCGGCGCCCCCTCGAGTCCGAACCGCGAGCGCACGCTCTTTTCGATGTAGCTCAGATAGGCCGGGGTGACGAGCTTGGGGTCGTTCACGAAAAGCCGCAGCGTCTGCGGATTGGTCGAGACCTGCAGCGCGTAGTAGATCTTGAGCCGCTTGCCCCCGACCATCGGCGAAAGCGTCTTCTTCGCCGCCAGTTCGATTGTCCGGTTGAGCATTCCCGTCGGCAGGCGCATCGACGCCGAAGCCGCCGCCGCGTCTATCGCGTCGACCGTGCGCCTGATGTTGTAGCCCGATTTGTTCGAGCAGAACACGACCGGCGCGAAGGCGAGAAACGGCATCATCTTCCTGAGCGCCTCCTTCGCCTTGGTCTCGGTCACGCCGTCCTCCTGCGCGAGATCCCACTTGTTCATCAATACGGCGCATGCCCGGTTCGCCTCGAGTATCTTGCCCGCGATGCGCTTGTCCTGCAGCGTGGGGCCGAGCGTCGGATCGAGCACGAGCAGCACCACGTCGGCCTCGGCTATCGCCTGCTCGCTGCGGAAGAGCGAGAAATTGTCCACCGACGTCTTGGACATTTTGGTGTGCGGCTTCATTCCCGCCGTGTCGACGAGCATGTAGCGTCTCGCATCCGGCCCGGACCCGATCGAGAACGGAACCTCCACTGCGTCGCGCGTGGTGCCCGGGACCTCCGACACGATTACCCTCGGGGCGTTCAGAAGCCGGTTTATGTAGCTCGACTTGCCGGCGTTCGGCCGCCCGACGACCGCTACTCTGAGCGGACGCTCCGCCGTCTCTTCGCCCCCGGCCGGCGGCAGTTTCGAGACGATGCTCGCGCCCAGCGCCTCGATCCCGCGCCCGTGCTCCGCGCTAACCGGGAATACCTCAAGCCCGAACCGCTCGAACTCGCCCGCGCGCCAGTCGTCGTCGGCGGTGTCGCATTTGTTGGCCGCGATCACGCACGGAACGCCGGATTCGCGGACCCGTTTTATCACCTCTGCGTCGAGCGGCGTTATCCCCGCCCTCGCGTCCACGACGATCGCGCACACCGCCGAATCCCCGACCGCCAGCTCCGCCTGCGCTCTCGTCTCGCAGTCGAGCGGATCGTTCGTCACGCGCCGGTCGAACGCGATGCCGCCGGTGTCGACGAGCATGACCCTGCGATCGCGCAGCTCGACCTCGCGGGCCACCCGGTCGCGGGTGACGCCAGGCTGGTCGAACACGATCGCGACGCGTTTCTTCGCGATCCTGTTGAAAAGCGCGCTTTTGCCGGTGTTTGGACGGCCCACGAGAGACACAACGTTCATGACGCGGATATTATATCAAATTTCCGCGGCCCTGTGGGCAAATGCCGCGAGGCGCCCTCTTGCGCCGCTCCTACCTCACTATCACCAGAAGTCCGGTCGGCGACGCCCACTTGTCGTTCCAGTTGATCGTTCCTGAAGACGACACGTCCGTCGCCTCGATGCGTCCGGCCGCGTCGGCCCTCAGTCCGCCGCCGGCCGAAGTCGCGAAACCGCCCGTCACGCCATCGTAGAAACCCGGCGCGCCGTCGCTGTCGCGCACCGCCGGAAAATACCGTGCGGCATAGTCCCCGTCGCGGTCTTTCATCCAAAACGATCGCACGTGCCCGGTGAAGGCCTGAGCGTACGCGAACGGGTCGGAGAATATGACCAACTCCCCGACGCCGGTCGCCGCCGCCCCTTTCGCGTCCGATATCTCCACGCCGTCCACGAATACCGCATAGTCGCTCTTCGTCCCCGGTACTCCATAGTCGAGCGTGCGGTACGAACCGCTGAAGACGGCGAAGCAGTCGGTGCCGAGATCGGACTGGTTGGCGAAGCGCTCGACGCCGGTGCCGTCCATGAGCGAAAGCCGCATGTTGTTGTCGCCGGAATATCCGTAGCATTCCAGAACGCGGACCTTTCCGCCGTCGAAGTCGTTCAGCCGGTCGCCGAAAAGCGGACCGTAGTTCGACACCGCGCCGGCCGTTATCCATTCGATATGGATATGGTGGCCGTCAGGGACGATTCCGGTCGGGACGCTTATCGACGAACCATCGAAGGCGATGTATTCGTACGGCGTGTAGCCGGCGCCGACGAGCGTGTCGCGCAGAAAGAACCGTACCGCCAATACGTCCGACCCCCATCCTTCCGGAAACGTGTAGTCGAACCTGGTGTCGGAAGCGCAAACGTCGGCGATTTTCTCCATGTGGCTCCAGCCCGAGATCGCGTTCCCTCCCGGCGTTCCGCCCCAGGCCGCGAAAAGTCCGTACTCGGCCGTATCCTCGCCGGGGTCGCCCAGCTCGAGCGTCACGGTTACCGCGCCCGCGGTGATGTTGGTCGCCACGACCGATATCGTGCGCCCGGAGCCGTACGTCTCGGGCGGCTCCGGGGCGGTCGTGAACGATATCGTCTCGAGAGCCGCGCTTTCGCCGGATGCGTTTCTCGCGTAGACGCGCGCATAGTACGCGGTTTCGGGTTCGAGCCCGGCGATGACGACATCGGCCGCGTTTTCGGCGAGGCCCCCAACCGCCAGACGCTTCTTCGCCAGCGCCTGCGCAGAAACCCCGTACTCGACGTAGATGTCGCACCGGTCGGCGCCGGAGCCGAACGAGACGACGCCTACGGGTATCGACACCTTGCGCGAAAACGTCTCGACCCTGCCCGCGTATTCGATCACCGGAACCTGCGAGTCCACTATCGTCCCCGAATGCGAGACCGTCTCCACCATGCCGTCCCCGCCGGACGCGAAACGCATCTCGTCGATATCGCGGTTGGAGGCGATCTCATCGGCTCCGAGCGCGCGCGAATAGACGCGTATCGCGTGTATGTCGCCCTCGAACCCGCGGTCGGC
>JAGDAE010000261.1 GCA_017959645.1 Kiritimatiellia bacterium | reverse complement strand
CTTCGTCGCCTATACGCAGATGGCCTTCACCGGCGCGCTGCCGATGGGCGAGGCTGCGGTCGGCGCGGAGGCGTTCTACAAGAGTTTCATCTCCGCTTCGGTCGCTCCGTTTGGATATGGCATGATCTTCGTTCTGGCGTCAGCCTGCGTAATTCTCCTGGGCGTCAAGAACGGAATCGAAAAATCGAATCTCGTGATGATGCCGGTGCTGTTCATCATGGCGATCGCGATCTCGGTCTACGTGATCTTCATGCCCGGTTCGGCGGAGGGGCTCAAATACTACTTCCTGCCGAACATGGATTCGCTCTCGTCGGGCGGGAAGTTCTCGCCCGCGCTTCTCGGCAAGACGATTCTCGGCGCGATGGGCCAGATGTTCTATTCGCTGTCGCTTTCGATGGGGATCATGGTGACCTACGGGTCGTACATGAAAAAGACCGACAACATAGAAGCGAGCGTGCGCCGAATCGAGATCTTCGATACGCTTATCGCGATCGTGGCCGGGCTGATGATCATACCGGTCGTCTACATGTTCGCGGTCAAGACGGGGGTTCCGGTCAGAGAGGCGATGAACGCCGGGCCGGGGCTGATGTTCATCACTCTGCCCAAGGTCTTCGCCACGCTGGGGGCCGCCGGCCCGTGGATAGGGCTGGCGTTCTTCCTGCTGGTCACGTTCGCGGCGGCGACGAGCGCGATTTCGCTTTTCGAGGCGTGCGTGGCGTCGGTCTGCGACGTCCTCAAGATCGAGCGCAAAGCCGCGACGTTCTTCACGACGGCGCTGTTGCTGTTTCTCGCGACATTCTCGGCGATCGGGTACGGTCCGTGGCGCGACGTCAGGCTGTTCGGAATGCAGTTTCTGGACTTCTTCGATTTCGTCACCAATTCGGTGCTGATGCCGGTGACGGCGGCGGCGACATGCGTTTTCGTAGGCTGGATACTCGGGCCGAATACCATTTCGCGGGAGGTCGAGGAAAACGGAGTCAGATTCAGGGCCAAGGCGCTCTACTCCGTGATGGTGAAGTATTTCGCCCCGACGCTCGTCATCGCGATTCTCGTATCCGAGGTCTGCCGCGCATTCGGCATCGGCGGCTGGAAGATCTAGGATTTTGAAACCCGAACGGACATAAAGGAGGCAATATGGTTTTCGACTGGATCGTGCTGGCGGCGTTTGCGGGATATCTCGCGCTGATGATCTTCATAGGGTTCTTCTTCTCCGGCAGGCAAGAGAGCATGGGCGACTACTATCTCGGCGGCCGCAGGATGAACAAGTGGGTGGTTGCGCTTTCGGCGCAGGCGTCGGACATGTCGGGCTGGCTTCTCATGGGGCTTCCCGGCGCGATCTACGTCGGCGGCTTCTCCGAGGCGTGGATCGGCATCGGCCTTCTGATAGGAACGTATCTCAACTGGAAGATCGTCGCCCAGCGTCTGAGGACGTATTCGCAGGTCTGCGGCGACTCGATAACGATTCCGGATTTCATCAACAACCGCTTCCGCGACCGCACCGGCGTCTCGCGCATTGTCGCCGCGGCGATCATTCTCGTGTTTTTCACGTTCTATGTCGCCTCCGGGTTCGTCAGTTGCGCGAAACTCTTCACGACCACTTTCGGAATTCCCGAGACGATCGACTGGCTCGGCGGAACGAGCGGCTACACGTTGTGTCTCTGGATCGGCGGCGCGGTCGTCGTGGCATACACGCTGCTCGGCGGCTACATGGCCGTATGCTGGACCGACTTCATCCAGGGCTCGATCATGTTCGTCGCGATCGTGCTCGTTCCGGCGATTGTAGTCTGCGACGCCGGCGGCTTCGCCTCTACCGTCGATTCGCTGAACGGGATCAATCCGTACCTGCAGTCGCTCTTCACCTCGGCCGCGACCGCAAAGGCGACGGGATTCATCGGGCTGGTCTCGTGCCTCGCCTGGGGGCTGGGCTATTTCGGAATGCCGCATATCCTCGTCAGGTTCATGTCAATCGACAATCCCGCCGAAGTGAAAGGTTCGCGGCGCATAGCGATGACGTGGGTCACGATCTCGCTCGCCGCCGCGACGGTCATCGGCCTCGTCTTCCATCTGTATCTGAAGCAGAGGGGGCTCGCGCTCGCCGATGTCGGCGGCGATCCCGAAAAAATGTTCATGATCATGATCAACGGAATCTTCTCGGGCGGTTTCCTCGCGCGGATTTTCGCCGGGATGATGCTTTCGGCGATCATGGCCGCGATCATGTCGACCGCCGATTCGCAGCTGCTCGTTTCGGCATCGAGCTTCTCCAACGATCTCTACAAGGTGCTGCTGCGCAAAAAAGCTTCCGACAGGGAGCTGGTGCTCGTATCGCGTCTCGCGGTCGCCGCGGTCGCGCTGGTCGCGATCGCGATGGCGATGAACACGCAGTCGGACTTTTTCAAGGTCGTGATGAAGATGGTGTCGTTCGCGTGGGCCGGTTTCGGCGCGGCGTTCGGTCCCGTGATTCTGCTTGCGCTGTTCTGGAAGCGCGCAAACCTTCCCGGCGCCCTGGCCGGAATGGTCGTCGGCGCGTCGACGTGCTTCGTCTGGAAGTTCGTCCTCTCCGCCAAGGCCGCCCAGTACCCCATCTTCGGACTCTACGAGCTCGCGCCGGGCTTCCTGTTCGCGCTCGCCGCCACGGTCGTCGTCTCGCTCCTGACCAAGAAGCCGTCCGCCGAGATGGTCGACGAATTCGATGGCGTCGCCGTCTCGTCTGTACGCAACCGCGACATCAAGCGGCTGATCGACGATGCGTTCGACGATGCAAAGGTCACCGACGAGGAACGCAAGCGTCTGCACGACGCCATCGCCAAACTGGTCTGAGTGCCGTGAAAAGCAAGATGTTCATAGACCAGGTCGAAGTGCTGGTGCGGTCCGGAAAGGGCGGCGACGGCGCAATGTCGATGCGCCGCGAGGCGCTGGTCGAATTCGGCGGACCCGACGGCGGCGACGGCGGCAGAGGCGGGGATGTCGTCTTCAAGGCGTCGGAGCACGTCAACACACTGCTGTCGCTCTACTACGATCCGAAATGCTTTGCGCAGGACGGCGGTCCCGGCAAAGGCCAGAAGATGTTCGGAAAACGCGGGAAAGATCTGGTGGTGCCGGTTCCGCTCGGCACCGAAGTGTACGACGCCGACACCGGGCTGCTTGTCGCCGACATAACCGAACCGGGCCAGAGCGTGGTCGTCGCGAAAGGCGGCGCTGGCGGCTACGGCAACGTTCATTTCAAGAGTTCCGTCAATCAGGCGCCGACCGAGCACACGCCGGGCGGCGAGGCCGAAGAGCGGCGGCTGCGGCTGGAGCTGAAGACAATCGCCGACGCCGGACTGCTCGGCTTCCCGAACGCCGGGAAGAGCTCGCTGCTCGCGGCGCTCTCGTCCGCCACGCCGAAAGTGGCGAACTATCCGTT
>JAGDAE010000260.1 GCA_017959645.1 Kiritimatiellia bacterium | reverse complement strand
GATCTGTCTGTCGGCGGTCATTACGCAGCCGGAGGCGCACGCAGCCAGCGCGGCCACCGCAATCAGTTTCTTCATCGCACTATCTCCTTTTTTTTGTTTTGTTTGTACTCCCGGGTCTTACTCGCCGCAAGACCCGAAAATCTCGTCCTCGCCGGTGACGTCGTGCTCGAGGTCGGGCGCTTTGAAATAGGTTATCGTATCGTCGGGGTCGGCGAACGGGGTGAGAACTATCTTCGTTTCGCCGGAGAACGGCCCGACCCCGACCGCGAACGGCTCGGTGGAGACGAAGGCCTCGATGCCGCCGTCAGCGTACGACAGGCGGTTCGGGTCCATCATTGCGACCTTCTGGATGTCGAACGGATGGCGGCGGAAGAATTCGCCTTCGGTCGCTTTCGGATTCCACGCATACACTACCGGCCCGCGCAAGACGGCGAATCTTCCGCTCTGGCGCCGGCGCCCGCGCACGGTGCGTACCCGCATCGGGAAGGACAGTTTGATTTCGTCTCCGCGCTTCCAGGTCGCGGTAACCCGGAAAAGACCCCTGCCCTCGCGGCAATCGAGCGGCAGCTTCACTCCGTTCAGCCATACTCCGGGATCGTCGCACCATTCAGGGATCCTGAGAAAGACGGCGAACGCCTTCGGCGACTCCGGAGAGATCGAAATCGAGATTTCCCCGTCAGCCGGATAGGCGGTCTTCTCCGAGATGTCGACCCTGGTTCCGCCGACCTGCGCGGTCGCTTCGCATTCCGAATAGAGGTTGAACAGCAGCGCATCGTCCCCTTCGTACACCAGCCACTGCGGCATGCGCGCTATGGCACGGCGGTAGTTGTTGGGGCAGCAGTAGGTATCCCGGTCGAAATACTCGCGCTCGCCGAGAAGCGGGGTATAGTAGCGTATCTTCCGTCCGTCGGGAGACTGGGCGGCGAAAAGGCCGTTGTACACCGTGCGCTCCATTACATCGCCCATTTTCGCGGCGTCTTCGCCGCCGTTGCGCAGCAGCGCGTCGTAGCAGAAAAGCTGGTAGACGGTCGCGCAGGTCTCGCCGACGTCGCCGTCGCCGTCCTGCGAATCGGTCCAGCACTCGGCGACGCCGGAACATCCGGTCACGAGACCGCCGTCGCGATCGAGGATGAAATCGACACCTTTGCGCACCTGCGCAAGCAGGCTTTCGTCGCGCGCGAGCGCGTAGAGACGCATCTGGGCGAGGCACTGGTCGAAATACGTGTACATGTGCCCCCACACCATCATATCGCGACCCTGGAACACCGGCGTATCGAAATACCTCAGCGCGCGTTCGTTCAGACAGAAATCTAGATAGCGGCGCTCGCCGGTCGCAAGATACAGGCGGATGAAGGCGTTGCACTGGCCGATCGTGTACATCGGAATGTTGCACCAGGTCCTGCCCCAGTCGTCAGGCATCGTCTTCCAGTTCGCGAGGACGTAGTCGGCCGCGCGTTTCGCCGCCTCGAGCGAAGCGGTTTCGCCGAACTCCTCCCAGTCGCAGACCAGCGCCTTGACTATATAGGCGATTTCGTGGGCGTCCCACGCCGCCCACAGTCGCGGGGCGTTTTCGGCCATGGCGCCGATGTAGCCGTCGGCCAGCTGCGACGAGACCAGTTCGCCGACGAGACGGCGCTTGAGAGCGAGAAGTTCCGGGTCGCCGGTGTGCTTCGCCAGCAGCACCGTCGCGTCGATCAGCTTGCCGAGCGCGGTATAGTTGTAGCCGAGCGTCTTTTCGCGGAAAGGCGCGAGAAACTCTTCGGCGTCAATCTTGTGCAGATTGTTATTCACCGTGACCGCGATGCGGCGGCCTAGCTCCCCGCCCACCTTGACGCGGTCGAGACCGACAGCGCGCCAGTCGCCGGCTGCGCAGAGCGAAGCGCAGGCGGAAAACGCCGCGGCGATGCATATGGTTTTCGGCATTTCCATTCCTCCTTTTGTCACAGCGAAGCCAGCAGTCCGCCGGCGAGAACGATTTTCCTCTCCCTTTCCGAAAGTTCGGCGCGAACGCGGATCTCGCCGCGCACGGTGCGGATCAAAGCCCTTCCGTCCGACGAAATCGCCTCGCGGATGTTCTTCACCGTCATCATGTCGTCCTGCATGACCATGTCGAAATCGTCCGGATTTTCGAACACGAACGGGACAATGCCGAAATTGACGAGGTTCGCGCGGTGGATCCTTTCGATCGATTTCGCCACGACCGCCTTGACGCCGAGGAACATCGGACACAGGGCGGCGTGCTCGCGGCTGGAACCCTGGCCGTAGCTTTCGCCGGCGACAATGACATTGAAAAGCCCCTCCGCCCGGTTGGAGAGACAGCGGTCGTGAAATTTGGGGTCGACCGGCTCGAACACGTATTTCGCGTATTCCGGCACGTTCGAACGGAACTTGAGCCGCGCGCCGGCCGGCATTATATGGTCTGTCGTGATCTTGTCGCCGACTTTGATCGCCGCGATGCCGACAAGATCCTTCGGCATGGCGACCCCGCGCGGAACCTGCGCGATGTTGGGTCCGCGGACGATTTCCGTTCCGGGAACGCCCTTGCCGGCCGTGTCGCGATAGAGGAACATCGCATCGTCCACCGGGAATTTCTCCGGCTCCGGAACCGCCGCCGTGCCCTTCGACGCGGCGAAGCATCCGGCAAGCGCGCTCGCCGCCGCCGTCTCGGGCGAGACCAGATAGACCTTGGCCGATTTCGTCCCCGAACGGCCCTCGAAATTGCGGTTGCTGGTTCTCAGCGACACCGCGTCGGTGGACGGACTCATGTGCGCGCCGATGCAGAAACCGCACGCATTCTCGAGAATGCGGCAGCCGGCCTTGATCAGGATCGCGAGCGAACCGTCCTTCGCGAGCATGTTGACGACCTGGCGCGAACCGCAGGCGATTCCGACCTCGACGTCGTCGGCGACATGCTTGCCCTTCAGTATCTGCGCGACCGTGCGGATGTCGCGGTAGGAGCTGTTCGTGCACGAGCCGATCATGACCTGGTTGACTTTCGTTCCCGCCACCGACGCCACGGTCACGACGTTGCCGGGGCTGTGCGGCGCGGCGGCGAGCGGCTCGATCGACGAAAGGTCGATCTCGAACTCGTCGTCGTACTTCGCACCCTTGTCGGCCGAGATCGCGGCATAGTCCCCCGCGCGTCCCTGCGCGGCGAGAAACCGCTTCGTGACCGCGTCGGACGGGAAGACGCTCGTCGTCACCCCGAGCTCCGCCCCCATGTTCGCTATCGTAGCGCGCGACGGAACGTCGAGCGTCTTGACGCCGGGGCCGGCATATTCGAAAATCCAGCCGACATTGCCCTTCGTTCCGAACTTCGAAAGCACCTTCAGAATGACGTCCTTGGCGCTCGTTCCGGGAGGGAGCTTCCCCTTGAGCCGTATCGCCCTCACTTTCGGAGCGGGGATGTGGAACGCCCCGCCGGCCATCGCGACCGCGATGTCGATTCCGCCCGCGCCGATCGCGATCTGGCCGATTCCGCCGCCGGTCGGAGTGTGCGAGTCGCTGCCCAGCAGCGTCGTACCGGGCCTGCCGAAACGCTCCAGATGGAGCTGGTGGCAGATGCCGTTTCCGGCCTTCGAGTAGATTATGCCGAATTTCCTGGCGACGGAAGCGAGAAAATCGTGGTCGTCGGCGTTTTCGTATCCGATCTGCACCGTATTGTGGTCGACGTAGGAGACCGCAAGCTCGTTGCGCACGCGCTCGACCCCCATCGACTCGAACTGCAGATACGCCATCGTCCCGGTCGCGTCTTGCGTAAGCGTCTGGTCGATGCGGATTCCAAGTTCGGGGTCGCGGCCGGGATCGCCCTCGACAAGATGAGGCAGAAGGATTTTCTCGACGACGTTCATGGGTCTTGTTTTCTTCTTCGTTTTCATTTCGGAACCACCCGGCTTACGGATCTGTTTTCTGGTCTGAGTATCTCTTCGGCGACCGCCTTGACGTCGGCGGCGGATACGGAACGGAAGCCCTCCAGCTGCTCCTCGAACGTGACGATCCGTCCGAACGACAGGATCGCCTGCCCGTAGAAGAACAGCTTCGAGACCGTGCGTTCACGGCTCAGTTTGAAATTTCCGGCGATATATTCTTTCGTGCGCTTGAGCTCCGCCGCCGACACGCCCTTCGCGCGCATCTTTTCGAGTTCGCGGTCGATCGTCTTCAAAGCCGCTTCGGCCTTCTTCGAATCGACCCCGGCGGTCACGACGAACATTCCGGCGTCGGAGAAGAACTGCAGCCGCGAGGCGATGTCGTAGCTCATGCCGCGCTTCTCGCGCACCTCCTGGAAAAGGCGGCTCGACATCCCGCGCCCGAGCATCGCGTCCATCATCGCCGCCGCGTATCTGCGGCTGTCGCCGACGCCGAACGTGCGGTAGCCGATCGCGAGCTGCGTCTGCTTGACCTCCCGTTCCGCGACGACCGATTCCACTCGCGGGAGGCGGAACGGGTCGTCCGTCTTCAGCCCACCCCGGCGCGAACGGCGCAAGCCGAGATTCTTTTCGATTCTCCCGGCGACTTCGTCCTCGTCGAACTTGCCGACGACGACCGCGACCGTGTTTGCCGGCAGATAGTGCGAGGCGATGTAGTTCTTCAGCATCTCCGGCGTCATCGGTCTCAGCGTCTTTTCGCTTCCGGCCACCGGGGCGCCAAGCATGGAGCCGGGGAAAAGCGCCCTCTGCAGATTCTCGGCCGCCACCGAATCGGGCTCGTCGTCGTACATCTTTATTTCGTCGATGACGACTCCCTTCTCCAGCTCCAGCTCGCCGGCGTCGATGGACGCGTTGAGGTACATGTCCGAGAGAATGTCGATCGCCTCGCCGATGTATTCGTCGGGCAGGTGCGCGAAATAGCATGTCGACTCTTCGCCGGTGCAGGCGTTGAAATTGCCGCCGCGCCCCTCGATCGCGCGCGTGATGTCGATCGGCCGCCGCGTCGGTGTGCCCTTGAAAAGCATATGTTCGATGAAATGCGAGATCCCGGCCGTCTTCGCGCTTTCGTGGCGCGAGCCGGAAGCGACGAACAGCCCGAAAGCCGCGCTCTCGGCTTCGCACGGAGCCAGCACGACGCGAAGACCGTTGGCGAGCGTGCTACAGCGCGGCGACATTCATCTCCTTGAGCGTGGTTCTGCCGTCGTAGAGCGCCTTGCCGACGATCGCCGCCCGCAGATTGGGCCGTTCCAGCGCCTTCAGATTGGCGATGTCGTACGGCGACGATACGCCGCCCGAAGCCGTGATCGCGCAGCCGGGAGCGGCGTCGCATATCGCGGCCATCTGGGTGAGATTTGGTCCCTTGAGCATGCCGTCGGTGGCGGTGTCGGTGTAGATTATCGTCTTCACTCCGGCCGCCATCACCGCCTTAGCGAGATCGGTCGCGAGAACTTTGGTCGTCTCCACCCACCCCCGGGTCTGCACGAAACCGTCGCGGGCGTCGATGCCCACCGCGATCTTGTCGCCGTAAAGCTCCACCGCCTCCGAAAGGAACGCCGGATCCTCCAGCGCCGCCGAACCGATTATCGCCCGCGCCGCGCCGGCTTCGACGACCGCGCGCAGCGAATCGGGGTCGCGAAGCCCCCCGCCGACTTCAACCGGACCGCCGAACGCCTCGATTATCCGGCGAATCGTCGCGGCGTGCCTCGGCTCGCCGGCGAAAGCCCCGTCGAGATCGACCACGTGCAGCTCCCTTCCGCCCTGTTCGCGCCAGTCGCGCGCCTGTTCGGCCGGATCGTCGCCGTATACAGTGACCTCGTCCGCACGCCCCTGGCGCAGACGCACGCACTTGCCGTCTTTGAGGTCTATGGCCGGCAATATCGTCATATCACGCCTTTCGACGAGGGTACGCCCTTCTCGAGGGGATCGACCGCTTTGGCAGACCTCAGCGCCCGGGCGAAGCTCTTGAACAGCCCTTCGCACACGTGGTGCGCCTCGTCGCCGTATATCTGGCGCAGATGTATGTTCGACCGGCTCTCGACCGACACCGCGCGGAAGAACTCTTCCACCAGCTTCACCTCGAAATCCCTCACCGACATATGCTTCATCGGACACTGCATGACGAGAAACGGCCTGCCGCCGAGATCGATGCTCGTCTCGCACAGCGCCTCGTCCATCGGTATCGACGCGAAGCCGTAGCGCACGATTCCCTTTCGCCCGCCCAGCGCCTCGTCGAGAGCCTTGCCGAACACCAGCCCGACATCCTCGACGGTATGATGGTAGTCGACATCGAGATCGCCCTCGGCCTTGACCGAAAGATCGATCAGCGCGTGCTTCTTCAGAAGCTCGAGCATATGGTCGAAGAATCCTATGCCGGTGTCGATCACCCCCTCGCCCGATCCGTCGAGATCGAGCGACAGGGAGATCCTGGTCTCCTTCGTCTTGCGTTCAATGGCGCTTTTTCGCATGGTGTCCTTTCCCTTGCACATGTATTATACCATAATTATCAGCCCTGCGGGGGATGGAAATGCCGGCCATTTGCCTTGCCGTCAAATCGCGAACCGATGGAGCTTTTCGCCGTCGAAATAGCCGAACGACCTCTGGCTGCCGCCCTTGGGCAGCGAAACCGAACCGGGATTGAAGACGACGAGTCCGCTTTCCAGCGTCTTCAGTTCCGGAACGTGCGTATGGCCGTGCGCGAGGATGTCGGCGACTCCGGCCGGCGGCGGATTGCGTTCGTTGAAAACATGCCCGTGCGTCAGAAAGAACATCTTCGACCCCGCGTCGAGCAGTTCGCAGTCGCCCATCATCGGGAACTCGAACATCATCTGGTCCACTTCTGCGTCGCAATTTCCGCGGACGGCGACGATGACGTCCTTGAGCGAATTGAGCCGTTTCGCGACCGCGACCGGATCGTAGAGATCCGGCACGCCGTTGCGCGGACCGTGATACAGAAGATCGCCCAGCAGCGCGATTCTGTCCCAGCCGAGAGAGTCCCCGGCCGCCAGCGCAGCGTCGAGCGCGGACGGCACCCCGTGTATGTCGCTAAGAAAAAGTATTCTCATGGATGAAGGATCATGTCGTTTTGTTTCTTGCTCGCAGCGCACCGCCGCGGCAAAAGCGGCTATTGATCGGCGACGATATCGGCGGCGAGTTTCAGCACCGTCTCGTCGGGAACGACGAAAACCGCGTCAGCCGAACCGAGCGTCGCGAAATAGCCGCCGTCCGTACGGCTGCCTATCAGTATGTTCCGGCGCATCGCGTTGTCCCGCATCGTGTCCACCGCCACGGTCAGGAACGGCTTGTCGAGCCCGTATTGCCGGAGGCTCGCGCCGTCGACCGCGAGCCGTTCGACCTTGGCGGCCTTGAGTGGACTTATCGCGGCAACGATATCGTCCACCGCGCGCTGGACCGCGCCCCCTCCTCTCGGAGCCGACTCGACGCGCCAGAGCGACGTTTCGCCGTCGTAGACCACGGCGGACGGCTTGTCGTCGCCGGCGCGGGAGACCACGAGCCGTCTGATGTCCTTGGCGGCGAAGTCTATTATTTCGAGACTGCGCAGATCCTCCGGCCTTATCCGGCCGAGCGCCGCCTGGCGCGAAACCGCGACCCCGGGGCGGTTGGTCGTGAACGAGACGACGACGCCGGAATCGTCGCGATCCGGATTCTTCAGCGCGAGCAGACGGTCGATCAGCGCCAGAACCGTTTCCTGGTCGGCCGGCGCCGAAACCGGCGAATCGAGTTTCCACACTCCGCGTTCGTCCTTTCCAAGCCGGTATGCGGTCTGGCCGTCGGCAAGGGCGAGACTGGCGACCTTCTTCGGATCGTAGTGGAAGACGAGCGAATCGGCCAGCCGCCCGGTGCGATCGCGGACGAAATCGAGCAGCGAAGCGTCGACGGTGACTATCGCCCCGCCGTTGTGCGCCAGCGCGTAGACGAGCCCGCCGCCGGCGTCGCGTCCGAAGGCGACCTGCGCCGCGGAACCGTCGCGCAGCGAAAACGAAAGCGCGATTTCGCTGTCGGCGCCGAGTCCGTAGGCGGCGAGCATGGCGGCGGAAGCCACGCCGACTTCATTGGAGGCGCCAACCGGCCAGACGAAATCGACGGCCGACGCCGCGAACACGCCCTGCAGCAGACGCTTCATCCTTTCGGCGGAAACCTCGGCCGTCTCGGGTCTGGACATCTTCCATACGCCGTCGTCGCGGGCGATTCTGGAAAGCGATCCGTCCGCGCGCTTCACGTCCAGCGCCGTCACCGACTCCGGCTGGATCGCGAATAGCCGCCGGTCGCGCAGCCCGTCCGCGTCAGGAGCGGCCGCGGCGGCCGTATCCGCCGGCACCACAAACACGGCCTCGACGCCGGACTTAGCCGCGTACACGCCGCCGCCGGTTGGCACCAAAGCACCGAAGCGCAACATCTCGGTTCTGCCGTCTTTCGTGCGCAGCGAGACGCCGACCGCATTCGTCGACGCGAATCCGAAGACGCCGTCGGGGTCGCGGATTTTCTGAAGATCCGATCCAGAAAGCGAATCGGACGGCGCAGCGGCGGCGAGAGCGTCTACGAGCCGGTTGACCGCCCTGTCGTCGGCGGCGCTTTCGAACGGCTCGACGATCCTCCATGCGCCGTCGCGGACGATTTTGACGGCGCCGCAAGCGCCGGAGAGCGTTATTTCCGAAAGCGAACTTTCGCCGGCTAGCGAGCAGAACGTCTCGCCCCCGCCGGCTCCGCTGCCGGAATCTAGCCGCATGTCGTCGACCACGAAATTGGCGAACGCGACCGCGGCGATGGCGATCAGCAGATAGAAATTGGTTCTGAAATTGCTCATTTGCGCCGCCTCCTCGCCGCCACCGCCGCCGCAAGCGCCAGAAACAGAGCCGACGGAATCGCGCCGACGGTAATGTACGCCAGCCGCAGGCGGCCAGACCGGTCCATTCCGGTCTGAAGCCGTCCCACTTCGACGCCGCTCGCCGCGACCGCGTCGATTCCGGCCAGATACGCGACGCAGTTCAGGAAAAAG
>JAGDAE010000259.1 GCA_017959645.1 Kiritimatiellia bacterium | reverse complement strand
CCGTCTACGACGTCATCAAATCCGGTGCTTGACGGGGGCTTGGAGCCTAAATCTCTTATATATAAAGAGAGAGATTTTTTGATATATATACTAAAGTCATGGTTTAGAAAGGTTTGATTGAGCGTTTGGCAAGTTACTGAATTTCACGGCGTCAAAACGACGTCAACGACGTCAAAATCCCTTGACGTCGTAAGCCGTTTTTGAGGTCTACGGCGTCAAGGCCTTGACGCCGTAAAAAGAGAGTTGTGAGCGGAAATGGGTATTCTAGAAATCCTAGAACTTCTAGGGCTTCTATCAACCCACCCAGAGTTCTTAAAGCCCAGGTCAAATGGGAAGACCTCTACTTCTACAGGAAGGCGGTCGTTCTCGATCAGTCGACAGGATGATGTCGACTTTTCTGGAGAAGAAGGAGGCCGACTTCACCGAGAACGGCGGCATACGCGAGCGCATGACCGCCGCCCGGCTCGGTCGCCGCCAGACGCAGAACGAGGAGATCGCCGCGCTCAGGGCGGAAGTCGCCCGGCTCAAGGCCGAAAACGCGAGCCTGCACCGGGAACTCGCCGCGGTGAAAAAAGAAGCGAGGCTCTAGAAGTTATAGAATCGCTAGAGCTTCTAGAGCCACCGGCGGAACAATCGGCCGTCAGCCCTCGGGAGCAAGATCGGCGAGGTAGAAAACATCGCCATGGCAATGCCCATCTGAGAATTGCCTTACTCTCTGTTCCTTCCTATCCATCTTATCGTCTTGCGAAAACCCTCGGATGTTTTCTGATCAGCGCAGCAGGATTTTCAGCATCTCGACAACGAGTTTTCCTGCGCAGAGAAGCGACTCTTCGCTTATCTTGTCCATCGTGTCTTCGGCAGTGTGCCAATAGCCCCTGCCGCCGGATTCGCTGCCGTAATCGAAATCTATTATGTCTATCGCCTTGTATCCGGCGGCGAGAAACGGAACATGGTCGTCTTTCACGACTTCGGGAACTTTCTTCACCTCGGCACCGGCTTCTTTGGCCGCCGCCAGCGCAATCTTCACCAGTTCCGGCGTGGCGTTTTTGGGGATCGTCATTCCGAGATCGCGATCGCCGAGCATATCGAAGCAGACGACGGCCCTGATCTTGAGTCCGCGCGCTGAAATCGTTTCGACTGCCCGCCTCGACCCCCAGAGCCCGTCGTCGTCCGAATACATCTCCATGCATTCTTCGCCGTCGGTCCACAGCAGCATTATGTTGCACCGCCAGCCGTGCCAGCGCCCAAGCGCGTCCGCGATCGCGATCAACAGCGCCGTTGTCGACGCGCCGTCGTTCGCGCCGGGGCAACCCGGCTTGGTGTCGTAATGCGAGACGAGAACCACCCACTCGGCATCGGAATCGAACCGGTATTCGGCGCAGACGTTGACGAACGTCCGCATCCCTTTCGGAGTGTCCGCGCGGAAAACGTCGCGTCTCGCGTCGGCGCCCGTCCTGCTCGCCTCGTCGAGAATCCAGTACGAGGCGGCGAGCGTCCCCGGAGTTCCAGCGTCGCGCACGGGGCATTTCTCCATGAAACCGCCCGCGGCGCGATAGGCGGCGCGGGCGTCTTCGGGGCCGAACGACAGCGCGGCCGCGAGCAGCAGCGCGAACGGCATCAATCGATCTCCACGCCGATCATCCTGATGATGCGGTCGAGATCGTCATTGTCGAAGAAATCTATCTCGAGAACGCCCTTGGTGTGGCGCCCGTCCTTGTGGGTCTTGCCGCTGGTCACGCGAACCGCGCAGCCGAGATGCTTCTTGAGCTTGTCGGCGAGCGCCTTGACGTACACATCCGGCAGATCGTCGGTCGCGGAATTTTTCACCGGAACCGGATCTTTGAGCCGCTTAATCTTGTTCTCGAGCGCGCGCACCGAAAGCTGGTTGTTCACGCAGTCGCGGGACAGTAGCACGCGGTCTTTTTCGCTTTCCACCCCGAGAATGACCTTGGCGTGCCCGACCGAGAGCAGCCGCGCCTGCACGAGCGCCTTGACCTCATCGGGAAGTTCGAGCAGCCGCACCGCGTTCGCCACCGTCGCGCGGCCCTTGCCCACCTTCTCCGCCACGTCCGCCTGAGAGAGCCCGAAACGATCCTGCAAAGCACGGTAGCTCGTCGCCTCTTCGATCGGATTAAGATCTTCTCGTTGCAAATTTTCGGCGGCGTTCATCGTCGCCGCGGTGAGATCGTCCGCCTCGACCAGCGTCACGAGAATCTTCTTCCACCCGAGTTGCTGGGCGGCGCGGATGCGGCGCTCGCCGGCGATCAACTCGTAGCGTCCGGCCGCATTGCGGCGTATCGTCGGCGGCTGGACGAGTCCGTTGTTCTTGAGGCTCTCGGCCAGTTCGTTCAGTTCTTCAGCCTTGAACTCGCGGCGCGGCTGGAACGGGCAGCGGTCGATATCGGCTATGACGACTTCGAGCGACCCCTCCCGCACAGGCGCCGGCGCGAAGGCCGCAGCCGGTTGCGGAGGGACGGACGCAGCCCGCTTCGACGTCGGAGCGGAAAGCAACGAATCGAGTCCGCGGCCGAGGCCGTGGCGCTTTTCGGAACGAACGGAGACCCCCGGAGTCTCCGTCGCTTTCTTCAAGAACGGATTATCCTTCTTTTTCGCCATGACGGCAAAAATCTATCAGAAGTATCCGTTGACAATGGGCAGAACCTTGAGGGTATTGTCCATGATGATGTTGATGATTCCGATCTGGAAGCCCCACGGGCATTCCTTGGCATAGTTCAGGAAGCCGATCTGCGCGCCGTGGAGCTCGTCGGTGAAGTTGCCTCCGCCGAGCTGGCACCCGTAGGCGATTCCGGACATGTTGATGCCGAGCGCGGTCTCGAGGCCGTAGCTCTGGTTGTCGACCATGTTGACGAGGCCGCCGATCTGCCAGCCGGTAACGTTCTTCTGCAGGCTGCCGAGGAAATTGACATCGATGCCCCAGAAATCCTTGCGGTAGCCGAAGCACCCGGCCTCGAAGCCGTAGACCGTGTCGCGGCAGACATTGGCACCGAGCGTCGCGCGCATGCCGTAGACGTTTCTCGACCCCCAGTTGCACAGGGCGCTGACGATCAGTCCCTTCGCGTAGTCGCGCGACGTGAACGCGAGACCGCCGATTCCGAGACCGTACATCTTCGGCGCGTCGGAATACAGCAGATTCAGATCGAGGCCGAAGACGTCCCACTTGGCCATTCCCCACGGCAGCTGTACCGGCGAGAAAACGCCTATCGCGAGCGGGGTCCAGCCGACGGCCATTCCGTCGTCCGCCTCTTCCGCCTCCGTCTCGAGGGCGGCTGCATTTTCCACCTCGACGTCTCCGGCCGGCAAAATCGCGGGGACAAACGCGGCCGCGAGAGCCACAGCACCAATCTTGATCATTTGCTTCATTTTAGTGTACTCCTATTTGTGTGAATATATTTTACCTTTTATCGGGCGCGGAAGTCAAGCCCCCGCGGGATTCGAATTTCGATTTGACTCTTCTGAAAGCGAGCCACGAGACCGGCAGCGTGACGATGTACAGCACGCCGAGAGTCCCGAGCGCAAGCCAGAAATTCGCGACCATGAACGCGATCACGAGCAGCAGCGCCGCCATGATCGGCAACTGGTAGCGCCGGTTTATCTTGAGCGCCTTGAGCGACACCGTCGGTATCCGCGAAGCCATCAGCGTGCCCACGGCCAACAACATGAAAACGCCCGTCGTAGGATTCTGCAGCAGCGTCGCCAGCGCCGGATACCTTCCCTTCGCCTCCAGCGCTATCGACAGTATCGCCGGAGTAAGAACCATCCAGCACCCTCCCGGCGCCGGCACGCCGGTGAAGAAATGCTTCCAGTACGGTAGCGTCGGCTGCTCGAGCATCGTGTTGAACCGCGCCAACCGGAAGCAGTCGCACATCGCGTAGTATAGCGAGCAGGCGAGCACGATGCGCACCAGCTGGCGCGAAACCACCGTGCCGTCGTCGAGAACGTGCGTAGGCCCGCCCGTCATCCAGAAATACATGAACATCGCGGGCGCGACGCCGAAGTTCACGAAGTCTGCCAGCGAATCGAGTTCGGCTCCTAGTCTGGAGCTCGCCTTCAGAAGCCGCGCCACCCGGCCGTCGATTCCGTCGCACGCGGCGGCGAACAGCAACGCCCACAGAGCAGGCAGGAACCGCCCTTCGCTGGACAGCGAAATCGAAGTGATCCCGGCGCACGCGGCGAGGGACGTTATCAGGTTAGGGACGATCGCCCCGACCGGGATCCGCTCGTTGCGCGCCTCCGCGCGGTTGCGGCGTCTTCTTCCTCTCAAACGGAATCTGCTCATCCTGTCATCCCCGCGAAAGATGTCCGATTACGGTCTCGCCCGCAACCATCGTCTGCCCGACCCGCACCTCCGGCTCGACGCCGAAAGGCAGATACACGTCGAGCCGCGAGCCGAAGCGTATGAGCCCGAACCTCTGCGCCGCCTCGAGACGGTCTCCGTCCGAAACCCTGGGCACGATGCGGCGAGCGACGAGCCCGGCGATCTGGGTTACCGCGTACCGCTGGCCGTTCTCCGCCTTTACCATGTAGTTGCACCGCTCGTTCTCCTTCGACGCCTTGTCGAGCGACGCATTGAAGAACCTGCCGGCGGCGATATAGTCTTTCTTCTCGACCGTTCCGGCCGTAGGCATGCGGTTGACGTGTACGTTGAACACGCTCATGAACACCGACACGCGCCAGTGTTTCGAACCGTCCGCGAAAAAGTCCGGGAAGTCGCACTCCTCCACCATGCACACGCGGCCGTCCGCCGGCGAAAGAATCGCCGACCCGTCCCCGTCCGGCGGATACCGCTCGGGATCGCGAAAAAACAGAAACACGCCGTATGCGAGAAGAAACGACGGCAACACAAACCAGCCCAGAGCGCCGAAACCGGGCAGACACGCGACGACGGCAAGCGCGACCGCGACCAAAAGCGCCAGCGTGCCGAACTTCCACCCCTCTTTGTCGATATGGGGGAAGAGATACGCCGAATTGGAGAAATCTGGCCCGGTTCCCGGACTCATGACACCGAAATCTTTATCGCGCCGGGATCGGACGGCTTCGGCTTCGGTCCGTTTTTGCGCGGAGGCCCGATCAGCGCGCCGAGGATTCTGCCGAGGGTCTTCGGCGCCTGCTCGACGAAGCATTCGCCCTGCAGCTGCTCGAGCACGCGGTTGATAACGTCCTCGCCGAGTTCGCGGTGGGCGTTCTCGCGCCCGCGATACTGCAGCGTGAGCTTGACCTTGCAGCCCGAGGAGAGAAACCCGCGTATCTGGCCGAGCTTGTAGTTGAAGTCGTTGGTGTCGGTTCCGGGATGGAATTTGATCTCCTTCACCTTCTGAACCTTCTGCGACTTGCGGGCCTGTTTCGCCTTGATCGACTCCTCGTACTTGTACTTCCCGTAGTCCATTATCTTGCACACGGGCGGGTAGGCGTTGGGCGTTATCTCGACCAGGTCGAGTCCGCGGTTTTCGGCGAGACGCAACGCGTCGCGCGTCGGCATCACGCCGAGCATCGATCCCTGAGCATCAAGAACGCGAACCTGCGGAACGCGTATCTTGTAGTTCGTTCGAGTGGCTTGCTGTACGATAACTCACCTCTTCTTTTGGGTTTTTGATGATATAGTTTATCAAATTAGGCTCTTGCGCGCAAGCAGTCCCGTCGTCCATTCTCCAATCGTCCTGCGCGAAATTTCTTCGAATCCCCTTTCGCGGTACGCCGCCGCAACTTCCGGATACAGCCCGTCGAGTATGCCTGAGACGATCAGCCTGCCGGAAACATACTGCACGATCTCGTCGGCGAACCTGACCAGAAGCGGCGCGAGTATGTTGGCCGCCACCAGATCGTAACGCCCCTGCGCGGGGGCTTTGCGGCCGAGCGCGAATCTGTGGTACGAGACCTCGACCCCGTTTGCGGCCGCGTTCGCAATCGAGGCGTCGACCGCCTCCTGGTCGACGTCGAAGCCCTCGACCGGACCGTATCCGAGCTTGGCGGCGGCGATCGAGAGAATCCCCGAGCCGCACCCCATGTCGAGAAACCCGCCGCCGGTCCCGGCGAGTTCGTCGATGTATTCAAGGCACGCGCGCGTCGTCTCGTGCTTGCCGGTCCCGAACGCCAGCCCGGGATCGAGCGTTATCACGCACTCTCCCGAAACCTCCGGCTCCCACGGCGGACGCACGATGATCCGGCGAGAGATCCGCTCGGTCTTGAAATGGCGCCGGTAGGAATACTTCCAGTCTTCGTCGGGAATCTCTTTCGTCTCGAACGGAGCCGATATTCCAACTATATCCATCGCCGCCTTGAGGCGCGACTGTGCCTCGGACACCCTGCCGGCATCCTCGAAAAAAAGCTGCATCCGCGTAAGCCGCTCTTCTATGTCGCGGTATGACGTCAAAACAAAATCCCCTCCGTCGAATACCTCGAAGAGGGGATTGACGAACTGTTCGGGTATCGAACAGCTTACGAGCGTCATTCCGTCACTTGGCCTTTTTCGCGACCAGTTTCTTGACGACCGTCGGACGCTGGACGAGAATCCTCACGTCGTCGTCGCCCATGCTCTTGACGTCGGCCTCGGCCATGCCGAGCTTCACCAGACGGGCACGCTGCGCTTTGTTCTTGCGCGCCTTGCCGGCCGGCGTTTTGCACGGACGGACGTGCGATTCTTTGCGTAGTGTACGACCTGTACCCATGTTGTTCTACCTCTTCTTTCTTCTTTGGAGAAATTGACGGCGCGTATTATATCAAATGTGCGCCCGAAAATGCAACGGCAAAATCGACGTCGAAATCGTCATGCGCCGGCGCGGCGGAATTCGACCCGGCGCAGAAAACGGATCTGGAGATAGGTAAAGCCAATGAGCGCGACGCCGAGAAACCACGCCATCGTCGTCGCGGTGGAGAAGCGCAGATTGTTGTACGCCTCTTTCCATATCTGCAGCGACAGCACCTGCGTGGCGTCGCCGGGACCGCCAAACGTGAGCAGGAATATCGCCCCCATCCCCTGGAACGCGGCAATGAACGCGCCGACGAAGTTGATCACCATCAGCGGCGCGAGCTGCGGAAACACCACGTGCCTAAACCGCGCGAGAATCCCCGCGCCGTCGAGCGCGGCCGCCTCGTAGTAATCCTTAGGTAGCGAACCGAGCGCGGCGACGTAGATGAGCGAGCTTATCCCGGCTCCGGCCCAGACGCCGGGGATTATGCAGCAGACCATCGCCGACGACGGATCCTGCAGCCACGCGCGGCGCGCCATCCCGAGCGAAGCGAGAATCTGGTTGAGTATTCCGTTTTCGGTGGGGTCGAACATCAGCTTCCACAAGAGTGTCACGACGAGCGCGCTGGTCAGATGCGGCAGAAAATACAGGAAGCGGAAGAATATCTTGCCGCGCGGAATTTCGCACAGCATCACGGCCAGCAGTATCGGCGCAAGAAACCCGAGCAGAATCGTCGTCGCCACATACTCCAGCGTCCGCACCCACGCCTTCCAGAAATTGGGATCGGTGGCGACGCGGATGAAATTGTCCAGTCCCGTCCAGCTGGCACCGCCGACGATGCAATAGTCCTGGAACGCCATCATCGCCCCCTTCACCAGCGGCCAGTAGCTCCAGACGAGCACCGAGCCGACGGCCGGCAACAGGAACAGCCACGGAGCGAGCCGGAACGGCGCGCGGCCGCCCGAGTCCGCGCGCGCGGCCGCCGTCCCCCTCTCGTGCCGCCATGCGAGGAACGCCGCGACGAGCGCGCACGACAGGAACGCACCGAGGATCGCCCTCGCGTAGGGGCGCGCGGCGTCGATGTCTGCGCGGTCGCTGTCGAACATAAGTCCGCGGTTCGCCTCCTCGTTCACCGAAGCGAGCGCGACCCGGCAATCGAGTTCGCCGCCGGCGTCGGACAGCAGCAGTCCGAGGAACTTGCGCTGCACCAGATCGCTGGCCGCCTGCCAGAAACCGATCCACGGCTCGGTAACGGCGCGGATCGCGCCGGAATCTATGTCGGCGTACATGTTACGGATTCCCGCCGGCAGCTTCGCAAGCTCCTCCGTGAAGCCGAGCCGCTCCAGATCCGCCGGCTTGCACCACATCGCCCTTCCCTCGGCGACGTTGCGGCGCACGTCTTCGTCGGCCAGATCTTCGCTGGCTAGGGTGCGCAGGCAGTCGAAGACGGTATCGCGGTCTTCTTTGGGGCGGTGCGCGACCGATTCGGAAAGCGCGTAGAAATGCTTGTGCGCCTGGATGACGCGCGAGCAGTTTGCATCGGCGGCCGGAAACGGCATGATGCCGATGAGATCCGCAGGGAAATCGAGCGTTTCCGTAAGGCGCACGACCGTGTCTTCGCCGCCGAAGACGATCGCGATCTCGCCGCCGGTGAAAAGCCGTCCGAGATCGTCCGCCACCGTAAGCGTAGGCAGCCCCCTGACCGTGCCGAGCCTGACCAGCGAACGCAGATACTCGGCGGCGCGCACCGCCTCGGGAGAATCGAACGCCGCCTCGTACGAGCCGTCCGGCTTTTTGCGTATCACGTCGCCGCCGGCCGACTGCACCCAGGGCAGAAACCCCCACGGACGGTTTTCGATCGCGAACGCGCGCCGGCCGTCTCTCGTGAGTTTGACGCACCAGTCCGTGAATTCGTCCCAAGTCGCCGGAGGCGTTTCGGGGGCGAGCCCCGCTTCGCGCACGAAATCCTTGCGGTATACGAGCCCGTAGTACGCTATGCCCGGCGTCGGCAACGCCCAGACGTGGCCGTCGGAGATGCGCACCTCGTCCCATATGTTCTTCGGCTCCGCGGGCGTAAGCCATTCGTCGAGCGGATACACGAAGCCGTTGGCGACGTCGTGGCGCAGGATGTGGAACCAGGCCTTGTAGATGTCCGGCGCCGTTCCGCCGGCGAGCGCGAGCATGAACGTCGCCCTACCGCCGGCGCCGGGCAGCACGAGTCCACCCCACTTGACCGGCTCGAAAGCCCCGGTCTCTTTCGCGCGCTCGAGTATGCGCCGGGTGGCCGGTGTCTCAGGGCGGTCGGGATCGTACGAAAAAAGAAAGCTGACCTCCGTCTTGGCGAAGGCCAGCCGCGTCGCCAGCGCAAAAAACGCGAGCGCCGGTCTCATTTCACTCGTCGAGAACGTCGGTTACCATCTGCCTCGCGACCTTGCGCGCGACCTGTTCGCCAGCGAGCGCCTGCAAAACCACGAGCGCGAACAGCAGCGCCGAACCCGGCGCCTGGCCGGTCACCAGCTGGCCGTCGGCGACAACGGGAACGTCGGCCGTCTGGCGGTTCATCTCCAACGCACAAGACGGATAGCACGTCACGTGCTGCCCCGGCTCGATGACTTCCGCCTCTTCGAGAACGAGCGGCGACGCGCAAATCGCGCAGATGAGCCGCCCCTCGTCTTTCTGCCGCTGCAGACGCTTTATCACCGCGTCGTTGCCGCGCAGGGCTTCAGCGCACTTTCCGCCGCCGGGAAGGATTATTGCATCCCAGTCGATGACGGCGACGTCCGCGAACATCGCGTCCGCAACGATGGAGATTCCGTGCGCGCTCCCGACCCCGGTCGAACCCCCGGTCGACGCGGTCGTCGTTTCGATCCCGCCCCTTCTGAGCACATCGACGGCGGTGATCGCCTCGATATCTTCGAATCCGTCGGCCAGCAGGACAAGCGCGTTCATTTTCTCACCTGTCCACGTTGCGCGCGACGTTGCACTTGATCCTGCGCCCGAGAATCTCCTTGTCGCCGAGCGCCTTTACCGCCGCCTCCACCTCGTCAGGATTCGGCATGTGCACGAAGCCGAAGCCCTTGGACTTGTTGTTGTAGCGGTTGATTATGATGTGAGCCGAGTTGACCTTTCCGTAGGCCTCGAACTCCTTGCGCAGCTGGTCATCGGTCATGTCGTAGCTCAGGTTGCCGACGTAGATTTCGATCGAGCCGTCGGCCGGCGCGGGATGGCGCTTCTCCGGCTGGGGCCTCGGAGCGGCGGCCGGCGCCTTACCGGTCGGCGTGCAGGCTTTCTTTGCGCACGGACGGCAGAGTTTGCACAGCAGGCACGCGAAGACGGCTCCGGCGACAAACGATACGACGGCGAGACACACGGCCCCGCAGCGGGTTGCTCCGGCGAACAGATCGCCGATCTGGTTTATGCAGCACATTTCGTTGATTTCTCCATTTAGTTGTTTCTGTAGTCCCCGAGCGATTTCATGCGGCTCGGGTGGCGCAGTTTCCTGAGCGCCTTCGCCTCGATCTGGCGTATGCGCTCTCTGGTTACGTTGAACAGGCGGCCGACCTCCTCGAGGGTCCGGCTGTATCCGTCGGAAAGCCCGAACCGGAAGTCGATCACCTGTCTTTCCCTGTCGCTGAGGGTGTCGAGAATCGCGGTGAGGCGCTCCCGGAGCAGATGGCCCTCGGTAACCTCGAACGGATTCTCGCTCGTCGCGTCGGGGATGAAATCTCCGTAGTGGGCGTCATCGCTGCCGCCGACCTTCGACTGCAGCGATATCGGCTGCTGGGCCATGCGCCGTACGGCGCGCACCTGGTCCGGCGGCAGATTCATCTCCTTGGAAATCTCGTCTTCGCTCGGTTCGCGCCCGAGCTTCTGGATGAGTT
The DNA here is from genome assembly GCA_017959645.1 of Kiritimatiellia bacterium. GTDB lineage: Bacteria > Verrucomicrobiota > Kiritimatiellia > RFP12 > UBA1067 > UBA1067. Next base: position 5,866 of record JAGDAE010000259.1, on the reverse strand, counting down.
TCTTCTGCACCCTCATCAGTTTGTTGATCGTCTCGATCATGTGCACGGGTATGCGAATCGTGCGCGCCTGGTCGGCGATCGCGCGGGTCGCCGCCTGGCGTATCCACCACGTGGCGTACGTCGAGAACTTGTATCCCCTCTTGTATTCGAACTTCTCGACCGCCTTCATCAGGCCGGTGTTTCCTTCCTGGATGAGGTCGAGGAACGAAAGCCCGCGGTTCATGTACTTCTTGACGATGGAGATGACGAGCCGCAGGTTGGCCTCGACCATCTTCGTCCTCGCGACCTGCCCGGCTTTGAGAACCTTGCGCATCTCCGAGAACGACGTCATGAACTCTTCCGGCGGCATGCCGAAAAGCGCCTCGAGCCGCTCCATCCTCTCGCGCAACTGGGCGAGCTCTTTGTCGCGGATCTTCGAGGGTTTGCGCTGCATGAGCTCCGCCTGCTTCGCGACCATCGCCCGGTACGGGAGGTATATCCTCTCGTCGGCGTCGGCGCAGAGGGTCTCGAGCACCTTCTGCTTGAAGCTCAGGCTGTCAAAGCACCGCATGAGCGCCTCTCGCGCGCCCTTGAGCTTCCTCTCGGCCGCCTTGAGCGTCGCCGCCGGCGGCTTGCGCTTCGCCGAGAGCAGCTTCAGGTACGCCGAGCTGGTTTCGCGCAGCTTCTGGTCGACTTCGCTGATCCGGCGGCGGAACTTCGGTATGAGATCGATGTAGTCGCTACGGTTGTCTTCGAAGCTGTCGTTGACGATACGGTCGAAACGTTCCGACTGCCCCTCGATCCGGTCAAGCTGCGTCGCGTACATACGCGGCGCAAACAGGTACTGGTTGAACTTCTCGCGCGTCACGCGCTCGGAGTTCTCGATCGTCTGGCAGATGTCGACTTCCTCTTCGCGCGAAAGCAGATCGACCATGCCCATCTGGTGCAGGTACATCCTTATCGGATCCGACTCCGACGGGTCGCGCTTGCTCTGCTCCTGCGACTTGATGTCTTTCGCCTCGAGCCACTTCTTGACGTCGTCCTCGCGCAGTATCTGCACCCCAAGCGCCTCGAGTATCTTCAGGTATCTGTCGGACTGTATCTCGTCGACGATGTTCTGCGGCAGTATCTGGTTGAGCTCCTCGTAGGTTATGTACCCGCCGTTCGCTTCGCTGCGGCGCTTGACCTCCTGGATGACCTCGTTAAGCTCCGTCTCGCGCAGAATAGACATGCCCGCGAGCGTCGGAAACAGATCGCCGCCCGCCGATTCGTCTTCGGCTATGGCGTCAGCCAGCGCCGCCTCCTCCGGCAGTATCTCGCCGCTCTGCAAAGACGGGTCGCCGTCCTCCGAGGCCGAACCAGACTCGGCGCGCTCGACCTCGGCCACCAGCTTGTCCGCGTCGATCGCGGCCGAATCTACATCGCCGACATCTTCCGCCGGCGGCAAATCGTCATCAAGCAACGCGTCCGCCGCGAAATCCTCCGGCGGCATATCCTCGAACGACGTATCGTCGTCGGCCACGGCCGCCGGCTTGTTCTTGGACCCAGGCGGCCGGCCGCGCCCACGCTTCGGCAACGGCGCGATGCCGCCGTCGGCGGACATCTTCGACTTCGTTCCCGCCTTCTTTTTTGTTGCCTTTTTCGGCGTTTTTTTTGCCATTTACAGCTCCAGTATACACTCCACCCGATTGCACCTTGTCAAGTGTTTCAAAGTAGTATACCATATTTTTCCGCGTTGTGCGGAAAAATCGTGCGGAAATTTTTCTCCGTCTGTTTCAGCGTATCAGAATGACAAGCCCTCCGCCGGACGTGGAGAGATCGGCGGCGGTCCAGCCGTAGAACTCGATTTCCGACCAGTTGGCGTAGGAGTTGATGCGGGTGTTCTGCACAAACACGTAGCGGTAGGCGGCGGAGTGGTCGCATTCGAGCGTCGACCACCTGAAGCCGTCGTGCGTGCCGTAGTTCAATGCCGGCGAAAGCGCGGTTCCCGAAGCCGTCCAGTCACCGTCCGTGCCGTAGACCTGCACGCCATCGGTGCGGTTGTAGATGAGATCGTCGTGTATCTGGCGCGGATATATCCGCATGCTGACGATGTAGGCCGCGTTGCCTTCGCCGAAATCGATTCCGACTCTCGGATTGTCGGGCGAGGCGAGATTGGCGCTGGTGGCGAGATCGCCGTCGAATATCTTTTCAGGCGCCCCGGCCGGATCGCCCCCGTACGGAGAGCCCTGCGCGATTATCGACACCCCGCCGGCCAGAGCGCCGTCGCTCGTGCGCTCGAGCCGGTGCACGCGCAAAAACGGCAGAACCTCGGATATCGCCCCCGCGTTCGCGCCTTCGGCGGGACCTATGCGGTAGTAGACCGTGCTTCCGAAGCCGACGGTACGGTCGGTATGCGACAAAACCCCGGCCGGAACCGACCCCACCACCGTCCACGGACCGCTCTCGCTCCCCGAACGGTACACCTTCGCGGCGACCGGCCCCGCCATCACTCCGGCGTCCGCCCATGAAACCACTGGATAGCCATCGCCGAGCAAATCGGCGCTTATCGCCAGCGAAACCGGTTCGCAGGCGAGTATCGTCGCCTCGGAGGATGCTTTTGACGCCGTCAGCGGCACCAAATATTCGGCGACCACGCGGTATCCGTAGACGGTGTCGGCGACAAGTCCGCCGTCGGAAAATCTCTTCGCCTCATACCCCGCCGAACCGGCAACCAGCGTCGCGACCGTGCTCCATTCGCCGCCGGACGCGCGACGCTGCAAGAGATAGCTGTCGGGCGATCCGGCGCACGACCAGGCAACGTCGACGCCAAGCCCGGATACGAGCGAAAGGCCGACGTCTTGCGGCGCGGCCGCAGAAGACGAAAGATCGTCCTCGTTCCAGCCGTAATACTCCACTTCCGCCCAGTTCCCGTAAGAGTCGGCCATGTCGTTGTGCAGATACGCATAACGGTACGGAACCGAACTGTCGCAGGAGAGCACGCTCCAGCGAAACGCATCGTAGTCGCCGTAGACGAGCTGGCACGAAAGCGGACGGGAATAGTCCGACCCCCAGTCGCCGTCGGTGGCGTACGCGACGACGCCGTCGGTGCGGCCGAAAATTGTGGCGTCAGATATCTGGCGCGGATAGACGCGGACTTGCGCGATGTAGACCCTGCGCCCGAAATCAAGACCGACATTTGGGTTGGTCACGATGTCCGGACAAGTCCCGACGTTGCCGTCGAACATCGTCGACACGTCCGGAGAGCCGCCGTAGTAGCTTCCGGTCATGATTATCGAAACGCCGTCGGCGAACGTCGACGCGTTCTTGCGCTCCAGCCGGCGCATGCGCGTGAACGCGCAGACGTCGCTCCCGACCTTGTAGTACGCGACCGCACCGTAGACGACATCCGTGTCGGTGAAAGTCTTGACCCCCTGCTCCACCGTGGCGATCTTCGTCCACGGCCCTTCGGGGGAATAGGACCTGTACACGTCGGTGTCGTCGCTTTCCCACGCGACAATCGCGCCGGTGTCGGCGAAATCTCCGCCGTGCGCCGCGCTCACCGGCGAGGAGCAGAACTCGACTTCGGCCGGCGTTATGCAGTCCGGCGAAATGTCGTCGTGACAGAAGCGCACGTACCGCCCGAAGACCGGCGCGGCGAGATCGACGTGGTGGTAGCCGTACTCGACCTCTCCGTCAACCGTGTGCACGGTGGTCGCATCGGAAAAATCCCGACGGTTGGCAACCTGGAACTTGCCGTGCATGCGGATCGATCCCGACCCGGCGATATGGTGGTATGAAACACCGATTACCGCCCTCGTTTCTCCGAGATCCTGCCCGAGATACATCGCGCCGGAATATCTGGCCGTGGCGTCGGAAGGATTGTAGTACGTCGCGACCGAACCGTCGAACGCCCGCCATCCGTACCGGTTGCCGGCGCCGTCCCACGCATATGCCCCGCGAGCGCCGGTGTAGCATCCAAGTAGCGGATGGCGTCCGCCAACCGCGATCGCGTCCGTCCACTGCGAATATTCGTCGCCCGACTTCGTGCGTATGCGAAGTTCGACGTCTCCCGTGAAATCCTGCGTCGTGCCGATTATGAACGCATAGTCCCCTACCGGAACACCTCCCCAGTCGGAGCCCTCGGCGAGGGCCGACCACGCCTGCGCGCCGGGAACGCGCATTTCGATATCGTATCCGTGGTTGAACGGGCTTGCATGCTTGAGACGTATGTTCAACCGTCCGTTGATCGTGAACGCTTCCACGTCGGGAACCGGAATATCGGCAAACAATGCGAAACCCGCCATGACGGCGACGGCGCAAAGCATGATCTTTTTCATCTCAACCTCCACCTGTTCATATATTTTCGAAGTATTATACCATATTTCTCCGTCCCCGTGCACGAAAACATTCTCTGTTTCGCAAATCGGAAATTTTGCGTCGATGCGCGGCGTTCACAAAGGGTTGTCTATGCCGATGATTCCCTTGTGGGTTGTCGTCACGCTCGAACCATCGTCTCGGAAGAACGGCAACACCCCACCAGGGGAATCGAAAAACTCCACAAGGGGAGCGGAGCTCAGACCTCCTCGACGACCTTCGCGGCGGCGCAGAGCGTTTGAGTTCATTGACCTGATCGGACGTGAGCGTGATTTTCCTGCTGGCCATGATTGGTTCTCCTTTCGGTTGAAGTTTGAAAAGGGACGGCTCCATGCTCGCCCCTCCATATATGTTAGTGGTTTTCGAGGCCATTTTAGTCGCATTTTTCAACTTTTTTCACGGCCGTCTACGACGTCATCAAATCCGGTGCTTGACGGGGGCTTGGAGCCTAAATCTCTTATATGTATATGTAGACTTTTTGATATAGATACTAAAGTGGACATTTCAGCGTGCTTGGAAGACGGTTTTGGAAGTTAGCGAAAATTTGCTCGTCATTTGCTCGTCAAGGACGTCAAATTTCGTTGACGAGCAAACGCCTTTTTGGGGCTTTGCACGTCAAACCCTTGACGAGCAAAAAGCATCTGGCTGTTGCATAGCATCCGGCGAAAACAGACCGGATAACGCCAACCGCTCAAAAGCGCGTCGGAACAATGCGGGCAGATGAACACCGTGCCGACATATCCTCCATCCGCATGCCTACCCCATGTCAATGCGCATTGAGGCAGAAGAAGCCATTCCGGGCCCTTCGCCGGCCGGCGTACCGCGTCCGGATCAAGCCATTGCTGAGTTCTGGCCGTCCGGCGAATCGCCAGCCGCTCCGTCCGCCTGATCGCCGACTTCGCCGAGCGTCTTCGTGCCCGAGAGCAGCGCGACCACCTGGCGCTGGACCTCGGCAAGATTGTCGAGACGTATCCGCGGATCGAGAATTACGAACGTGTCGCCGTTCTTCCGGTCTTCGTAGACCCTGCGTATCGAACCGTCATCCAGTTCCCTGCGGTCGCGCTCGACGAGAATCTTCGAACGTTCGAGCATTACGGCGAGAACGTAGACCACGTTTTTCATCGCCGGATCGTCGAGCGTTATCATCTTTCTGAGCAATTCCCCCGCGTCTTCTTTCTTGAGCGGCTCGTTCTTGGTCTCCTTGACTGGGGCGAGATAGATGCCGTCCCATTGCGAAAACGGCGTCCAGTCGAGTTGCGAGGCCTTCCAGCATTCCGGATGGCAGTCGAATCTCTCGTATCCTCCGGCGGACTCCTTCAGCGCGCTCACGACCTGCGCGCGATCGACAAGCGCTTTCCCGCAGATGCTGCAGACGTGTCCGCGGCTTTTGATGTTCCATTCCTGCGACATAAGACGTATCAGACCTTGACCACTCTGCGCACCCTGCTGCCGAACGAGCAGATGATGTCGTAGGCGTGGGTTCCCTTCAACTGCGCCCAATCGTCGGGCGTTATCGCGTCGCCGCCGCTTT
>JAGDAE010000258.1 GCA_017959645.1 Kiritimatiellia bacterium | reverse complement strand
CCCTCGACCGCCGCCAGCGCGGCATTCGCTTCCGCGGTACCATCCCCGGCGACGGCGATTTCCGGCGAAGAACCTTTCGCCTCCCATTCGGCAAGAGCCTTCTTTTCGTCCTCGGTCGGTTCCCTGGCGGCGAGATCAGCTTCCTTTGCCAGAATCTCGCCGAGCGCCTCGCTGTCGGCTTCGGACGGCTTGAACAGATCGTCGAAATCCACGTTCTTCGACTTGAGGAAATCGATCGCGCCGAGGACCTCGTCGGCGCGGATGCGTCCGTCATGGTCGGTATCCATCAGTTCGAGCATGCGCGCGTCGAATCTGATGCCCTTCACCGGCATCGAGATCGCAAGCCACTGCTTGCGGTCCAGTTCCGCGAGACGGGCGATATCCTCTCCACACGTGAACGCCGCCTGGGTCATGCCGCCGGCGACATACTTTTTCCAGCTGTGTTTCTTCTCCATTTTCGTTTCCTCCTGAAATCAGTTTCTCGCGACCCCTGTTCTCCTCGCGGCCTCGGCGACGGCGGCCGGAACCACCTCCTTCAGTCGGCGGTCGAACGGTTTGGGGATTATGTAGCCGGGGCCGAACTCGAGGGCTTCGTCCGGATAGAGCGCCTTGACGTCTTCAGGGACCGGTTCGCGGGCGAGCATGGCGAGCGCATTGGCCGCCGCCACTTTCATCTCTTTGTTGATCGTCGTCGCGCCGACGTCGAGCGCTCCGCGGAAAAGATACGGGAAGCAGAGGACATTGTTTATCTGGTTCGGATAATCGCTACGGCCGGTCACCATGACGTACTTCCGGCCGCCCATCGCTTTGGCGACTTCCTCCGGGGCAATTTCGGGGTCGGGGTTCGCCATCGCGAAAATCGCCGGAAAATCGCCCATCGCAGCGACATCCTCGCCCGAAAGCACATTGGCCTTCGACACGCCGATGAAAACGTCCGCCCCCGTCATCGCCTCGCGCCGCGTCGTCGCCACCGGCAGATCGCGCGCATGGCGCGCCTTCTGTGGCGTGAGATCAGTTCTGGACGCCGACAGAACCCCGCGCGCGTCAAACATCGTTATGTCGGAGGCGCCGGCCGCCTTGAGCATGTCTGCGATGCGTATTCCGGCCGAACCGGCGCCGTTGATCACGATCTTGAGATCGGACATTCCGGCGCCTTTGAGATGCGCGTAGTTCACGACGCCGGCAGTCGCGATGACCGCCGTTCCCCACTGGTCGTCGTGGAAAACCGGAATGTCGAGCTCGGCGTCCAGGCGCTCTTCGATCTCGAAGCACGCGGGAGCGGCGATATCCTCGAGATTGATCCCTCCGTACTGCGGAGCGATGGCCTTCACCGCGGCGATTACGCGTTCCGGATCGGTCTTGCCGCTGTTTTTGCCGTCGATGCGGCAATGGGCGAGCGGAACCGGCCAGGCATCGACGTCACCGAAAGCCTTGAACAGGACCGCTTTGCCCTCCATCACCGGAATCGACGCCTCCGCGCCGAGATCGCCGAGACCGAGAATCGCGGTTCCGTCCGACACGACCGCGACGAGATTGCGCTTGGCGGTGAGCCGATAGGCGGCGGCAGGATCCTCGGCTATCGCCCTTACCGCATGAGCGACGCCGGGCGTGTAGGCGAGACACAGATCGTCCTTGCCCGCCAACGGCTTGGGAAGCGCGACGGCCACCTTCCCGCCCTCGTGATATCTGAATACTTCTTCTTTTCCGAATGCCATGGCCTTGTCTCCTCATATTTCGCTTTCGCGGAGCGAAAACAGCCGAATCTTCACTCCGGTCGGACGCAATGTCTGCTTTATGGATTCGATACGCTCCTCGGTCGCCTCGAAAGCGATGACTACGGTGTCGACGTTGAGTTCGTTTATCACCGCAGCCGCGTCGAGCAGCGTTCCGAAGATTTTCACGCCGCCGATGTAGAGTCCGCGCAGCAGGAAGTCGTCGTCGATTATGCCGACGATCATCCGCTCGTTGGCCGATGCGGTCCGCACAAGCTCGCGGCGGAACGCGCGGTACCTCAGTCCCGAACCGTATACGAGAATCCTCGAAACGTCCTTGCGTTCGCGCAGACGCGAACAGTCGATCGCGTAGAAGACATCCCGCACCAGCGGACGCGCTATGCGTATTAGCGAAAGCGAGAAAAAGCTCAACGCGGCGTACACGGCGGCGAAAACGGCGGGATTGTGTTCCTCGACCGGCATGAAATATATCGCCGCGCAGCCGGCCACCGAACCGAACAGGCAGGCGACGAAAGCCGGACGTAGTTGGACATCATCGCGCGCGACCAGACAGTCCTGTAGGTTCCCGCCAGCAGCAGAGCGACCAGCGTCGAGAGCAGATGCACCAGCAGCGCGAGAGTGTAGTGCGTAACTTTCATGCCGACGTTCATCGAGAAGATCATGAACACGAAGCTGCCGGCCAGCGCCGCTATGTCGAGCACGAGATAGGTCGGTATGGCCAGACGCGCCCAGAAGGTGCGCTTTTCGACACGGGCGTCATGGGCGATCAGTTCGAGCAGACGGCCGACGTCGAACAGCTCGATGCGGGCCATATTCTTGAACACGACGACCGAACCGATGGCGACGGCGACGAGCCACAGGCCTCCGGTCCGGGAGCGCATCGTCATCGCGGCCAGCCCGACGACCACAGCCCCCAATGCGATCGCATAGAGGGCGAGCGCGGCGCGGCGCTGGTTGAAGCGGAACGCGCGCAGGATGCGATGGTGGAGATGGTCGGCGTCGGCGGTCATTATTCGGTCGTTTCCGACGCCGTCCCCGCCTTGCTTGAGCAGCATGTGGCGGACGGTACGCCGCATGATCGCCAGCGACGAATCGAAAATCGGAACCCCCATCGCCAGCATCGGCACGCCGACCGACACGAACAGCGAATCGTGCACTTGCGACGCTAGCGCCAGCGTGGAGATCAAAAAGCCCAGGAACATCGACCCCGCGTCGCCGAGAAATACGCTGGCGGGATTATAGTTGTAGCGCAGAAATCCGAGCAGTCCGCCGGCGAGCGCGAAATAGAAAATCGCCGCGGCAGGAGTGTCGACGATGAACAGCGAACCCGCCATCCCGAGTGTCGCAATGAGCGCGATACCGGTCGCAAGTCCGTCGAGACCGTCGATCAGATTGAACGCGTTCACCGCGCCAGTTATCCAAAACACCGTAAGCGCGAAGTCGACCAACGGCGGCAACGACGGCCAGACGCCAGAAAATCCCAGCCCTGCCCACAGCCACACGAGCGAAGCGATGGCGAGTTGCCCGGCGAGCTTGACGAGCGGACGGAGCCCGAAACGGTCGTCGGCCAGACCGAGAACGGAAATCGCTGTCGCCAGCGACACCATCTTCCAGAACGATGCGACCGACATGTTAGCGCTCGGAAACGGATGGCGGCCACTGACGAGAACGAAGATGATGTAGGAAGCGAAAACGCCGATCACTATCGCGATTCCTCCGCCTCTGGGAACCGGATTGGCGTTGATTCTGCGGGGACCGGGCCGGTCGACCAT
>JAGDAE010000257.1 GCA_017959645.1 Kiritimatiellia bacterium | reverse complement strand
TACAAAGCGGCCTACATCCGGCTCAAACGGAGCAGGCCGTATCTCGTCCGCGCCTTCTCGCTCATCTGCAAATACGGCAAAAACCGCCTTGCGTCGATTGCCGAATTGCAGGCCGAAACGAAGGATTGGGACGCGGCGCACAGGTTGTATTTCTTACACCGTGAAAAAATCTTAAAATTCTTCCGCATCCAATAAAATCAAGGGTTGAACGCGGTTTTTCGGCTTTGCAAATGCGGCTCGCCGTCACGGAAAAATCGAAAAAAAGGGGGGGGTACAATTAGGGGGCAGTGGTGATGGCTTCCGCCACCCGGCCCCCTTGCGCGGCACTGGCCAGGTCGACGAAGACTGACGGCTGCGCGGTGAAGATGTCGTTTCCGCTTGCGTTTCGCAGCCGGAATATGGTATAATTTCAACATAATTCCAATTGGAGTGTTTGACATGAAGATGTTTGGTTTGACGACAGGGAGCGAAACAAAGCCGTTCGCGGGAAAAGCATGTGCGCTGGCCGTTTTTGTCGCGGTTTGCGCTCTCTTCGCGCAGGCGGTCGAACCGTACCAGCTCGAGCGCGACAGCGAGGACCAGACGGCGATGCGATCGGGCTGCACGGTGTTTCTGCGTGCGCATCCGGGCGACTACCACAAGGCGTAGTATTGCTTCGACGGCGACACGTGGACGACGGGCGACCTTTACGACAACGGAAACTACAATCCGATAATCGGCGTCGATTTCGGCGAGGCGGTCTATGTCTCGAAGATCCGCTTTCTGACCCGCCCCGACAATTACGAAGTCAATCGCGTGGCCGGCGTCGCGGTCTACGGATGCAGCGACGCGTCGAAATTCCCGGCGAGCCAGACGGCCGACGTGTCCGATTTCTACGCTGCGTCGGTGCAGATTTCGTACGGCACGATACCAAGCGGGCTTTCGAACAATACGTGGACCGAGCTCGAGTGCGACAGCTCCGTCCTTTGCCGGTACGTCTACTTTTGGGACCGCGTCGACTGGCAGTGGTTCGGCAACGCGGCCGAGATACAGATATTCGGCTGGACGGCGGAAGACATTGCGGCCGAGAATCTGCCGACCGACATCACGGGCATAACGGTCTCGGCGAAGCCGAACGGCACGGTCTCGGTAGACTGGGTCTGTCCCGGGCGGCCGGAATCGTTCACCGTCGAGCGCAGGGAGATGCCTGACGGCGCGTGGGCGCCGCTCGCCTCGGTCGGCGGCGCGGTAAAGACCTACGACGACACGACCGCCGCCTACGACGCGACGTACAGCTACCGCGTGACGGCGGTCTACGAATCGGAGAGCCGGGTGTCGGACGTATGCCAGACGACCTATCTCGATCCGGCCGAGTTTTCGGTCGCGCCGTCCGGCGACGGGAACGCCTACGCGGTTCTGACGTGGGACGCGACGGGGACGTTTGCGGACGGTGCGAAGATCTACCGAAAGGCGGGCGCCGGCGCGTGGCAGGTGCTGGACGAGGCGCTCGCCGGGGACGATTCGTACACCGACGAAACCGTGCTCTACGGCGGGGGCGAATACCTGTACCGGCTCGGGCCGTCCGGCTCGGACGAAATGGCCAGCGCCACCGTTTCATACTACCGGCTGAAGAAATTCGCGGGCACGGCGCTCGATCTGAACTTCAACCATCCCGGGCAGTCGGCGACGCTGCTTCTCGACGGCAATCTCTACACCTATGGCGACATCTACCAGAACGGAATGGGCAACCCCGCGCTCGGAATCGACGCGGGCGAGAAGGTGTTCGTCAAGAAAGCGCTTGTCTATCCGCGCCAGGAATCGGGCTATCTCTACCGCATCGTCGGCGTAAGCGTGTACGGCAACAACGACACGGCCGGTCTGCCGGCTTCGAGCGCCGACAGCGCCGGCGCGTTTTTCGCGAACGAGACGAGAATCTCGGGCGGGCTTCCGAACGTGCTCGAGACGGGCAGGTGGTACGAACTCGAGTGCTCGACGGCGGCGGCCT
>JAGDAE010000256.1 GCA_017959645.1 Kiritimatiellia bacterium | reverse complement strand
TCTCGAGTTTCTCGACGAGCGCCAGGACCAGGAGCACGAATTCCGCGAGCGTGCGCTGGACGCGGTGTTGCGCGCGCCGGAAAGCATGCGCGAGCGGGTGCTTCTCGGGGTGAACGCCAGATTGCGGGACATGGCGATGGAGCCGGTGGCGACGGAGGGCGGAACGCAGCGATGAGCGAGAGCGCGTTCTTGCAGGATCTCGCCTTGATCACGGCGGTGGCCGGCTTCGCGGCCGTCTTGTTCACGCGTCTGAAGTGGCCGAAGGTCATAGGATACATTCTCGCCGGCGTTCTCATTTCGCGCCACACGTGGGGAGTCGGCGTTCTCGCCGACGAGTCGTCGGTGCAGACGATCGCCCAGTTGGGCGTAGTCTTTCTCATGCTCACGCTGGGGCTGGAGTTCTCGGCGTCGGGCATGAAGACGCTGAAGAACGTGACGTTTCCGACCGCGATCTTCGACACTGCGGTCATGACCTGGATCGGCTACACCATCGGGCGCAGCATGTTCGGCTGGCAGACGGTTCCGTCGCTTTTTCTCGGCGCGGCCATATGCGACAGTTCGACGACCCTTCTGGCGAAGATCATCGGCGAGATGAAATGGTCGTCGAGACCGTTCGTCAAATACGTGATCGGCACTTCGATATGCGAGGACATGATCTGCGTCGGGCTAATCGCCCTCGTCGCCGGCGTCGCGAACGGCGGCGGGATGGATTTCGCCGCGGTCGGCAAGAGTCTCGGCGCGCTCGCGGTCTTTCTTCTCGCGGCGACGGTTTTCGGGCTCATTCTGGTGCCGCGCGCGCTGTCGGAGGTGTCCAGACGGGGCGACGACGAGATGTTGCTGCTGACGCTTCTCGGGTGCTGCTTTATCGTCACGCTGATCGCCTACCGGCTGAAGTTCTCGATGGCGCTCGGGGCGTTTCTGGCCGGGGTTTTCGGCGCGAGCTGCGGCGAGAGGGCGAAACTGCACCGTCTGGCCGAGCCTCTGCGCACGATGTTCGCGGCGGTGTTTTTCGTTTCGATCGGTCTTCTGGTCGACATCAGAGTGTGCTTCGAGAACGCGTTTCCAATATTGCTGCTGTCGGCGGTGGTGGTGTGCGCGAAGGCGGCGAACTGCTTCGCCGGCGCGCTGGCTTGCGGCGAGAGGCTCAAGACGGCTGTCCAGATGGGGTTCGGTCTCGCGCAGATAGGGGAATTCGCGTATCTGGTGGCGCTGTTGTATCTGTCGATGTCGCGCGACACTTCGAGCCCCATGTACCAGATCGTCGTAGGGGTTTCGCTGTTGACGACGGTGATGAATCCGCTGATGCTGAAGCTTTCCGATCGCGCCGGCGACTGGGCGGAGCGAAAGTGTCCGGAAAGGATCTCGCGCCTTCTGGACGCATACCGCGCGGCGCTGGTGAAGTTCAGGACGTACTCTTCGAGCGAGAGCGAAGCGCGGCGAACGGTCAGGGCAGGCGTCGTCGAGCTCGGGGTCATCGCGACGCTCGAGTTCGCGATAGCGTTCGCCATGTCGATTCTGAACGGGCGCGACTGGTCGGGAATGTCGGTTTTCTTCGACGGACACAAGCGCTTCGTGTTTTGCCTGGCCACCAACGTGTTCTCGGTCGCGATGTTCGTGCCGGCCGTGGCGGTTTCGCGGCGCATCGGCGCGGCGATCGGCGACACTCTCGCCGGCGGCGGCGGGACGCGCTGGCACCAGGCCGCAGGCGGGATGGTCAGGCTGGTGGTTCTCGTCGCGGTGGCCGTGCTGTTCGTTCTCGAGCTTTTGATGATAAACGTCAATCTCGCGCCCAGCGAGCCGTGGGCGCGGTGGTTCGTGGCGGCGAGCTTCGTGGCGGTGGCGGTGTTCGGGTGGAGGTTTATCGCGAAGGCCGGCAACCGGGCGATGAATTTGCTTTCCGAAGCGCTCGACGCGGACCGGCGCGCGGCGGCCGGCGACGAGACAAGATCGCTCACGATACCGCCGGACTCGTTCCGCCGAGTCGTGATCGGCGAGAGTTCTCCGGCCATCGGCGAGACGGTGGTGTCGCTGAACATCCGCGCGAAGACCGGCGCGTCGGTGGTTTCGCTCGAAAGAGACGGCGAGACGATGGGCAATCCCGGTCCGGAAACGAGATTCCGCGC
>JAGDAE010000255.1 GCA_017959645.1 Kiritimatiellia bacterium | reverse complement strand
GCGCGTCTCCCGGCTCCATCCCGGCGAGCGCCTTCATCTCCTCGAGCTGTTCGGCGCTGAGGAACTTCGCGATCGGGCCCTTCAGCTCGTTCTCCTTCGTCCAGCTGATGTAGCCGAGGCCCTTGCCGCCGTTCTACTTGACGAACGCCTCGCGCTTGTCGAACCACGTGCGCGTCTCGACGCCGACGATTCCCTTGACGAGCATCCCCTTGACGAGCCCGCCGTTCGCGACGCACGCCGCGAACGCCTTGAAGTCGGCCTTCGCGAAGAAAGCGGACATATCGAACCACTTGAGCGGGTTTCTGAGGTCGGGCTTGTCGGAGCCGTAGGTCATCATCGCGTCGCGATACTTGATGCGCGGCCACGGCGCCGGATTGCAGCTCCAGGAAGAGAACTTTGCGAACGTCTTGCCGACGACGTCTTCGACGACGGCGAAGATTTCGTCCTGCGTCGCGTACGACATCTCGATGTCCATCTGGTAGAATTCGCCCGGGCTGCGGTCGGCGCGCGCGGCCTCGTCGCGGAAGCACGGCGCAATCTGGAAATATCTGTCGAAGCCCGAAACCATCAAAAGCTGCTTGAACATTTGCGGCGCCTGCGGGAGCGCGTAGAACATGCCGCGGTGCAGACGGCTCGGCACCAAATAGTCGCGCGCGCCCTCGGGGGAGCTGGCGGTCAGGATCGGCGTCTGGAATTCGTTGAAACCCTTTGCCCACATCTGCTCGCGCAGGAACCTGATCACCTGCGAGCGAAGGACGAGGTTGTTGTGCAACTTCTCGCGCCTGAGATCGAGAAAGCGGTATTTGAGGCGCATGTCTTCGCTCTCGTCGGCCTTTTCGTCGGGGATGTAGATCGGCGTGACCTCCGACGCACCCTCCATGACCAGTTCGTTCGCCTCGATCTCGATCTCGCCGGTCGGCAGGTCGGGGTTGACGGTGTCGGGCGTGCGCAGCTTCACCTCGCCGGTGACCGTGATCACGCTCTCGAGGTGGGCCTTCTCGACGAGGCCGAAGAAACTGCGGCTGGGGTGGACCACGATCTGGGTGAGGCCGTAGTGGTCGCGAAGGTCGACGAAAAGTATCCCGCCGTGGTCTCTCAGGCGGAACATCCAGCCCGAAAGCCTTACGGTTTTGCCGGCGTCGGCGGCGCGAAGTTCGTTACAGGTGTGTGTGCGATACGGATGCATTTTTCTTTAGTCTCCGGAAAAAACGGCGCGTATTATACCATATTTTGCCGCATCGCGCCATAGCGCGTCCCGCCGGAAATATGATATAATTGCCGCACAGGAAGTTTCAACAGGAGAAAGATGACGCCATGTCTGCTCTGGACAAAATCGTCGCCAACCGTAGCGAGTACTCGTGCATGGTGGAAACGCTCGGCGAATGCAAGATCGCCTCGCCGGTCCGCCACCACGAGTTCATAACCGCCGGCGAGCGCATTCTCGTAACCGAGAACCGCAACCGTCTCGACGTACTGGCCGGCAAGCTCGGCCACGTTCCGACGTTCGAGCGCGCGGGTCCGCTCGCGCGCATATACCACGACCCGAGCTGGACGCGCGTCGGCATCGTGACCGCCGGCGGGTTGTGTCCGGGTCTGAACAACGTCATCAAGGGGCTGGTCGAAATTCTTTCGTTCGACTACGGCGTCAAGACGATTTTCGGCATCCGCTACGGCTACGCGGGGTTGAATCCCGACTGCGCATGCCGGCCGCTGATGCTGAATCCCGACAACGTCGACACCATCCACGAGCTCGGCGGCACGATACTCGGCTCCAGCCGCGGACAGCAGCCGACCGGCGTCATCGTCGACACGCTCGCGCGCATGAACATCAACGTCCTTTTCTGCATTGGCGGCGACGGGTCGCTGCGCTGCGCGCGCGACGTGGCGCAGGAATGCGCGAAACGCGCCCTCAAGATCTCCATCGTCGGCATTCCGAAGACGATTGACAACGACCTCAATTTCGTCGGGCGCTCGTTCGGCTTCGAGACCGCGGTGGCGGAGGCGGCGGACATAATCCGCAACGCCCATGTCGAAGCGAAGGGGACGGCCGGCGGAATCGGGCTCGTCAAGCTGATGGGGCGCGATTCGGGGTTCATCGCGGCGTACGCGTCGATTGCGAATCCGGTCGTCAATTTCTGCCTCGTCCCGGAGGAGAAGTTCGCTCTTGAAGGCGACGGCGGGCTTTTCGCCGCGCTCGAAAACCGCTTCCGCGCCGGCAAGACCCACGCCGTCATCGTGGTCGCCGAAGGGGCTGGGCAGGATCTTTTCGAGCCGGCCGGCGAGTCTCGCGACGCCTCGGGCAACATACTCAAAAAGGATATCGGCGAATTCCTGAAGCGCGAAATCGAACGCCACATGAAAAGCCGCGGAATCGCCAGCTCGGTGAAATACTTCGATCCGAGCTACACGATCCGTTCGGTCCCCGCGCGCGGAACGGACGCGATACGCTGCTACATGCTGGCCCGGAACGCCGTGCATGCCGCGATGGCGGGGCGGACGAATTGTGTCGTCGGCAATCTGGGCGAGAGCTACTGCCTCGTGCCGATCAAGCTCGCGACGATCGAGCGGCAGACGGTTTCGCTTGAAAGCGACCTGTGGCGAGGAGTGATGGACGCGACCGGCCAGGAATACTACTTCGGCCGCGCCGAGTGTCGCGCTTCCGCCGGCGCCATGGCTCCGTAATAACATAGACGCCAAAGCACGGACAAAACGTGCAGACATCTGTCATAGAACCCGTATCTTGCATTGAATTGGGATATGTCTGATGTTCGATGTCGTGCTGGAAGTGGCGCGTGTGGCCGGCGATAGCCGTCTGCACGGTTGGCCGCGCCACATTCATGGAGCGACGTCTTCGCGCAATGTCGTCGGAAGAGCTCGACGGATACATTCGGCGCGGAAAATGGATGTGATCCGTCGGCGGCCGGCCGGCGCCGCACTTGACGGAGCGCAAAGAAAATGGTATCATACCGACATAATCGAGAAAGGAGTTTTCGTGTATGGATTGTGAAAAGCTTTGGATGGCGCCTGCGCTGGCCGCGCTGGCAGGATTGTGCGTTTGCGCCGCGCGCGCCGACGCGCCGGTGAGAGGCGTGAACTATACCGCCTTCGCCTGCAACGGACGGCTGATCATGACGTTCGACGGTAGCGGCTCGTATTCGCTGCAGATGCAGAACGGAGAGGAATGGGAGGATGTCACGCTCATCGGCAAGACGGGCGGCTACTTCATAAGCCAGGAGCAGTCACTGAACGGCGAGAGCGTGTGGAGGGTCGCTCTCATGGCCGAGCCCTACGAATGGGACGTGTTCACCGTCGACGCGCGCAATCCGGTTACGGTGGGCGCGACGGTCTGGGACAACTGCGAGGCGAATCCGTACGGCTATCTCACCCACGCGAACCCGTATGCCGTCGACGGCGACACCGATTCGGTATACCATATCGGACAGAACGGGATCGGCGAGGACCAGTCGATATACGCGGATTTCAAGGTTCCGAAGAGACTGTGCTCCGGCGCGCTCATCGGAAGAGTCGATTTCCCCGCGCGAATCGGCGCCGGCGTTTTCGAAGGCGCGAACGAGCGCGATTTCTCCGACGCGGTGCAGCTTGCCGAAGTTCCCGCCGAAGCTGGCCACAACCGGTACAATTTCTTCGAGTTCACATCTACGAACTACTACCGCTACGCGCGGCTGCGTCCGACCGGAAACGGTGTCGGCGACGGCTGGCTCAATATCGCGGAGTGCGAAATCTGCGCTCTGCCCGGCGGGCCGACGATGAGCGTGGACGGGATAACGGTCTCGGACGGTCGCGTCGACGCGGTCGAACTCGGCTTCTCCAATATAGTCGACGAGTCGGTCTATGTCGCCTGGGCGAGCGAGGCGCTGGATGGAACCACCACCAATGTCTGGCCCAACATATACAAGGCGCAAGATCTTGCATCCGGCGTGACGGACTATACGCTCGTCGAGCTCCCGCCGGATCTGGGCGGAAGCGCCAAGTATTTCATGATATTCCTGATCGCCAGCTCCGGCTCGGCGGTCTCGATGAGCGAGACCATCGCCTGGGACGGCGCGCAGTATCCGGCGTTCGACGGGAGAATCGCGATCGCGAGGTATTCCGACGGCGATACGATTCGCGTTTCGGGAACGATGCTTTCGGCGGGGACCGGAAGCGCGACGGTCGCGATCGAAATGAGCTACGACAGCGATTTCTCGTCCGTCTTCGAGTGGAGCGCGACCTGCGACGCGTCGGGGCTTTCGTATCTTGCCTACATGCAAGACTTCGACCCGTCCTCGCCCAAGTATCTGCGGCCGGGCGCGGCGGTGTATCTGCGGGCGCGCGCGACGGATTCGAACGGGCATGTCGTCAGAAGCGAGCCGCAATCGTTCACCATCGGGGCGAATTTCAACGGCGGACCCGTGCCGTGGAGCGCCCCGTTCGCGATCAACGGCCGTCTCACCATCCCTCTGGCAGAAGGGCATACGTCCTACATCGTCCAGAAATACGACGAAGCGCAGGGCGTCTGGAACACGGTGGCGGACGTAGGCTCGCACAACGCGTACACCTATTCGCCCGACCAGTCGCTCAGGGGATCGAGCGTTTGGCGCGTCGCCTACGTACCGACGTATCCGGGGCAGAGCGAACCCAATTTCTGGCGCGAGTTCACCGTCGATGCGCGCAATCCGGCGTCGGGGACGATCCTTAGCGTCGGCGGCGTCTGGGAAGGCAGCGGCTGCGTCCCCGAATATGCTTTCGACGGCTACAACTTCTCGTTCTACGAGCCGCACGCGAGTTCGTGGGCGACGGACAAGCTGTGGATAGGACTCGATCTCGGATCTGAGAAGAAAATATCGTCGATCGCCTTCATCCCGCGCGAAGGGGACGCCTACCGTTGCGAAGGCGCGAAGCTGCAGGTCGCCGACAACGAGGCGTTCACCAATGCGGTGGATCTGTATACCGTTCCCGCCTACCGCAATTACGAATTCTACCTGATCGAACTCGACGAACCGGTGATTGCGAGGTATGCGAGAATCTGGAAGCCGACTGAGTGGTTCAACATCGGCGAATTCGAAGTCTGCACCAAGATGTCGGGACTCATCATCTACCTGAAGTAGACGAAACACATGGGCTCCCTTGCAGCGGGGCAGGCGTTTTCGCACGAAAACGCTTCGTGCGCTCTTCATTCCGTGTCATTGTCGTTTTTGCCGTCCGTGCTTGCCGAAAAACATATGAGGGGTTTCGGCAAAACATAAGTGGGTAAGGGCGATTTTATATGGGCGCTTTCCCGATTTCATATAAGGGCTTTCTGGGGTTTTGCGGGGGGTGGTTTTGACAGGATTGCCAGACGCGTGGCTGCCGGTGTGCCTGTCAGTGTGCGGCTTGAATCGAGGCAACCG
>JAGDAE010000254.1 GCA_017959645.1 Kiritimatiellia bacterium | reverse complement strand
GTTCGATAGCCGAGGCGCACTCCGAAAATCTTGTGGAGATGATAGCCGAGACGCGCAACTCGTGGGAGAATCCCGCTCTGTGGTGGCTTACCGGCGTGATGTTCGAAGCGAACGGCGAACCGGACATGGCGTGGCAGAGCTACCGCAAGGCGGCGGCGATAAAGCCGGACAATGCGTATTTAGCCGCCGACGCTGCGCGCGCCGGCGGCCCTGCGCTGCCACGGGCCGGCAAGTCGCGACTCGTGGTGTTCTACGACCAGGATTTCGCGCCGATGCGCGAGTCGCTGGAGATTCCAGTTCCGGTCTATACGGGATTTTCGATACAGATTCCCGTCTATCCGGCCGCGGCGTATTCGGAAAACAGCGTAATGGTGGCAGGGTCTTCGGGCGCGACGCCGGCCGCTTTGGCGGCAAGCGTCCGCTCGCTCGCGGCGCGCGACCTGAAGGAGCAACTGCCAGGAATCGTCGCGCGCAACCTCTCGCGGGCGGCGGTGCAGGCGGGCGCACAGGCGGCGGTGAACTCGGCCGGCAACGAATACGCCCGACTGGCGATGTTTGCGGTAAACGCGGTCGCGTCGGCGGTGCGGTCGGCCGATACGCGAAGCTGGCGAACTCTTCCGGCGTCCCAGCAGGTGTGGAGCGATGCCGAAATGGAACCGGGCGTATACGATGTGGCGGTATCTGTCAACGGGCGCGTCGTCACGGCGCGAATTCCGCTGGCCGCAGGAGAAACCCGGGTTTTGTGGATAGCAGACGCCGGTACGGCCGTGCGAGGCGGTTCCGCCTCTGCGGGGCCTGTCGGCGCGTCGGCTACGGATTTGAACGGCAAGGAGGAAAAACGATGATGATAAAGACAATCGTTGCCGCGGCTTTGGCCGCGGCGTGCGCAGGGTGCGCCGAAACCGCGGGAACGCGGGTGACGGTCGATACGCTTACAGGGGAGGCGTCGGTGCTTGAATGCTCGACACGCCTCGCCAACCGGCTGAGGGTCGTGAAGGTGACCTACGGCGACATAGACGGCATCAAACGCGCCACGGCGACGATAGAGTCGTTGACGCATCGTCGACAGGATCTTCAGGCGCGAATGGTGTGGACGGACGACGAGGGCACCGAGATCGACGCGGACGGCAAGCCGTTCCGCGCGCTGACGCTTGACGGAAACGACATTGCGACTTTCACCGGGATCGCGCCGAACGACAGGTGCACGCGCGCACGTCTTCAGATTCGCGAGACCGATACCGCCCAGGGCATCTGAAAAACGCCATTAAACCATGCAAGGAGATCCATCATGAAAAACACGATAATCGGTTGTGCCGTTCTCTCGGCGTTCGTCTGCGGATGCGTGGGTCCGAAAGCCCGCGAAGTGCAGCTCGACCAGCGGGCGATGTCGGCAGCGATCGAACCGCAGGATGTGCGCCGCACGGTCGAAAAAATGGTCGACTCGATGCTGGCCGACCGCGAGTTCATCGCAGAGTATGTGGACGGAAAACCAGTTCTCGACGTCGGTCCGATGCAGAACCGTTCGACGATGCATCTCGACATGACATCGATCACCGATTCGATCCGCACCAAACTCGTCCGCTCGAGAAAATTCCGTTTCATGGACCGCGAAACGGCGGCGACGGATCTCGAGTTCATGAACGACCAGGCGCTGAACGGCAAGACGGACCCGACGAAGGCGATTGCGGCCGGGCAGCAGTCCGCCGCACAGCTGTATCTGTACGGCGCGCTCACCGAGATGCGCCAGCAGGTCGACGGGGTGACAGACCGCTACTACAAGTTCACATTGAACATGAAGGACATCGCGAGCGGTGAGATCGCCTGGACCGACGAACAGGAAATACGCAAGCAACAGACGAAATCCTCGTTCGGGTTTTGAGGCGTGGCATGGAACCGAAAATCAAATTTCTCAGAGTGAAGGGGACGTGGCGCGAGGTGGCTGACGCCGCCCGCACCACGATTCGCCTCGACGAGGGGACCAAGGAGCCTTCGCCGAAATGGAAGAAGCGCATCCTGCTCGCCGAGCATTCGCCGGT
>JAGDAE010000253.1 GCA_017959645.1 Kiritimatiellia bacterium | reverse complement strand
GCCAGATATGCGCAGTGGTTACCGCCGGCACCGTCGCCGGACTCTATGTCGGCAGAAACGGCGTTTTCTACGATCGCGACGGCAAGGACTGGGAGGCGGTCGTGACCAAGGTCGTCGAATCCCAGGTTTCGCTGGTCGAGGCGTTCTGGGCGCCGTGGAAGAAACTCGGTAGCGCGATCGGCGGAATGGTGAAGAAGTTCTTCGGCGACAGGCAGGCTGCCGTCGACGGGTCTGTTTCCGGCGGCAAACTGCCGCCGGCTTCGTCCGGCGGCGGCGCGGCGATGGCTTCTTCGGTGGCTGCGATTGGAATCGGCGTAGGCATCATGGGCGCGGCGATGGCTTCGATACTTTCCGCCGTCAAGGGCATGGGACCCGGCCAGATCGCGCTTGCAATCGTCGCCATCATCGCGATCGTGTCGCTGCCGAGCGTGATTCTCACCTGGTTCAAGCTCCGCAGACGCGATATCGGCGCGATCCTCAACGCTTCGGGATGGGCGATCAACCGTCCGATGCGTTTTTCGATGGCGCGCGCCCGCGGCTTCACGAAGTGCAGAATGTCGTCGGTGGCGAAGTTCCTGATGTGGGCCGTGGTCATCCTCGTCCTCGTCATCGCGGCGCACGTCGTCTGTTGCGCCGCCCGCGGCGGATGCTGCCGATCGAAACGCGCCGCCGCCAACCCGCCGCCCGCCGAACAGTGCGCACCGGCGGAGGAGCCGGACGTCTCCGCGGAGTAGGACGCTACGAGAAAATGCGCTTGAAGTCGACCGCCTCCGACGCCATGGCGAAAATCGGACAGGCGATCTGCGAGAGCCCGTCCCGCATCGAGCAGACATAGTCGCCGAACGACGATTTCGCCTCGTCAGGATTCGGTAGCCGCAGACCGACGAAGGTCATCGCTGCATCGCTCGAATGCTTGGCGATCGTCTCCACGAACGGTTCGCCGCCGCCGTCGATTACGCGCGTCTTCGCTTCTATGCGCGCGTCTTCGAGAAACGCCGCCAGCTGTTCTTCGGCGGATTCGCGGGACTGCCCGGGCGAAACGATCATGTTGACCCGCAATGGACGCTCCCGCCACGCTTCGTCGCGCTTCAGCATGAACGCGAGCGCGAGCATGAACGCGCCGTTCGCGTTCGCGCCGCGCCACCAGATGTCCACGCAGCCGCCGTTGTCGGGCGTTTCCCGCCTGTCTGCCATTATGATGTTGCGGCGGTGCAAAGACGCGAGTTTCATGAACGTCGAGAAATTCTCGGCGCTTTCCGCCGACGGCATCCCCATTACGATGGTGTTGGGCAGAATCGGACCGAATCCGTATGCGCAGACCATGTTCGACATTCCGGCCCAGTCGTCGGCCGAAGGCACGATCTTGACCTCGGTTTCGAGTTCCGTTTTTCTTGCGGTGTGCAGAACCGAATCCTTGAGCGCTTCTTCGCGCTCCGGCGACCATGCGTTTTGCGGAACCGCCGAGCCGATCGTCACCAGTCCGCGGCCTCCTGAAAGCGACCGCGCCATACGCAGAAGACGCAAATTGCGTATCGGCAGATCGGTGAGCACGAGAATGTTCGGCCGCCAGTTGCGTTCCAAATGTCTGCCTCTCGACAATTTGCGGAAGGCCAGACGCGCGAGCGCCGTCCACAACCCGGTTCTCATGTCGCCCCATTGCGCCCTCAAAGCCCTGCGCTTTACCAGCCAGTAGATGCCGGATTCGCAGACGAGCGCGACGAATGTCCATCCCGGACTTATCATGAACATCGCGACCAGGCATCCGGCGAATCCCGCGAACGACAGCGTCGCCTTGACCCGGAAGGTCGGACGCCATGTCGGGTTTGACATCAGCTCTTCGCAGGCTGCAGATAGGTTGAGCAGACCATAGGTCGAGAGGTTGAACAGCGTAAGCACCGGCGCGATCATGTTGATGTCGCCGACCCATACGCAGGCGGCGGCGAGCGCGAAACAGGCGGCGGCGGCGAAGCGCGGATCGTCGGAGTTTCCGAATCCGCGCCCGAGAAATCCCGGCAGGATCCGGTCGCGAGCGAGCGCCTGCACTACGCGGGGAGCGGCGAGGAAGCTTCCGACGGCGCTCGACAGGGTCGCCGCCCAGACGCCGGCGAGGACGAGATACGGCCAGCGTGCGCATTTCTGCAGCAACATCGAGTCCGCCCTGAGCCACGCCGCGTCCGGAACGAATTTGGCGAGCGCGACCGGAACCGACATGTATATCGCGTAGCCGACGAGCACGGCGGCTACGGTGCCGCGCGGAATCGCCTTGCCCGGGTCTTTGAGATCTCCCGACATGCCTACGCCGGAAAGAATGCCGGTAACGGCGGGGAAGAATACCGCGAACACCGGCCAAAAGCCAGCGAGCGGAGTTTCCGGGATCGGCGCGGACGGGGCCGGCGGCGGACCGCCCAGGAAGAACGACACGAGCGATGCGGCGATCGCGGCCATGACCAGATACTGCGATTTCAGGGCGATGTCGGCGGAGAACGTCGATACGGCAGCGAGCGCGGCCAGCGTGGCCATTCCGACAATGTGCGGGTCGACGCCTGAAAAGACCGGTATGCCTGACTGCACCAGCGCTTCGGCGAAACCGACGACATAGAACGACACGCCTATCGCCTGCGACAGGGCGAGCGGGATGCCGAGTGCGGCGCCGGCTTCGAGCCCGAGCGAGCGAGACAGCATGAAGTAGGCGCCGCCTCCCTTCATTCGCATGTTGGTTGCTAGAGCCGAAATCGACAGGCCTGTCAGAAGGGTGATGGCGCTGCCTGCGGTTACGATCGCCAGCGATGCGGCGAGGCCGAGATTGCCGAGCATCCAGCCGAAACGCAAGTACATCACGACGCCGATGATCGTGAGTATGCTGGGCGTGAACACCCCTTGGAACGCGCCGAAACCGTAGCCGGTCGCGCCGGCCGGCGCGACATGGTTTTTTGTCTTTCCCATGCCGCGCATTATATCACATTTTCGGGGCCGTGTGCGGGCAATTTTCCGAAAAACCGCGCGATGTGCCATGCCACTGCTGTAGCGAGAGCGGCGGTGACGGCGGGGCGGATGAAATCGCGCTGATTCCGCGTACGGCCTCGGCGAAACCTGCCAGCGTCGTCGTGACCGGGATGCCGGCAAGCGTGGCGGCGGTGCGGATTTTGAGACTGTCGTGGGCAGACATTTCCGCATCCTCGCGCGTGTTGACCACCCATTTGACTTTGCCGCGGGCGATGAGATCGAGCGCGTTGGGACTGCCGAGCGGAATCCTGTAGAGCGCGTTCGATTCGACGCCGGCTTTCCAGAGCGCGGTCGAAGTTCCCCTCGTCGCCCATATTTCGAAGCCGAGAGCGTCCAGGATTCTCGCGAGGCGAATCGTCTCTTCTTTGTCTTCGTCTCTGACCGAGAGCATTATGCCGCCGTGCCCGGGAAGCGGCAAGGGGCTCCCGGCGGCGGTCTGGCTCTTCCAGTATGCCGTCGCCGCGTCGTGTCCGAATGCCATGACTTCGCCGGTCGATTTCATTTCCGGCGTCAGGGTTATGTCGGCGCCGGGGAATTTCACGAACGGGAATACCGCTTCCTTCGCGCAAAAATAGCCTGGTTTTGATTCCTGCCAATCCAGCTTTTCGCCCGCCATGGCTTTCGCGGCCGCGCCGGCGAGCGACCGGCCGATCGCCTTCGAGACGAAAGGAACCGTGCGCGATGCGCGAGGATTCACCTCGATCATCCATATCTCCCCGTCTTTGACCGCGAGCTGGATGTTCATGAGACCGTTCACGTGAAGTTTTTCGGCGAAATTTTCCGCAATCCGTCCGACTTCGGCGATCGTTTTTTCCGAAAGCGAAATTGGCGGCGTGACTGCGGCCGCGTCGCCGGAGTGGCAGCCTGCCGCCTCGATGTGTTCCAGAATCGCGCCGACGACGGTTTTTTCGCCGTCGCAGATGCAGTCGACATCCAGTTCGGTCGCGCGAGTGAGAAACTTGTCGATCAGAATAGCCCGCCCCTCGGAGATTTTCACCGCCTCTTCGACATATTCCCTGAGGCGGTCTTCGCGGTAGCATATCGCCATCCCGCGTCCGCCGAGCACGAACGACGGCCTGACGAGCACCGGATAGCCGATCTTTTCCGCGATTTCGAGCGCGTCGGCGACCGAATGCGCAATGCCGCTCGGCGGCTGGCGGACGCCGAGCTCTTCGACGAGCGCGCGGAAGCTGTCGCGGTCTTCGGCGATGGCGATGTCGCGCGGCGAGGTGCCGAGAATCTTGACGCCTGCCGCTTCCAGCCGTTCGGCGAGGTTGAGCGGCGTCTGGCCGCCGAATTGCACGATCGCTCCGTCGCATTTCTCGCGTTCGTATATCTCCATCACGTCTTCAAACGTCAGCGGTTCGAAATAGAGCCGGTCGGAGGTGTCGTAATCGGTGGAGACGGTCTCGGGATTGGAATTCACCATCACGACTTCGTGTCCGAGACTGCGCAGCGCGAACGCCGCATGGCAGCAGCACCAGTCGAATTCGATTCCCTGGCCGATGCGGTTCGGTCCCCCGCCGAGAATCATTATCTTCCGCCTGGCGCTTCCGCCGGCTGGGGATTCCGGAGCGGTTCCGGAAGCGGTTTTCTCTGTGGCGGCTGCCGGTTCGGCCGGGTCGTAGCTGTAGTAGTACGGGGTCGCGGCTTCGAATTCGCCAGCGCAGGTGTCGACCTCGCCGAACTGCGGCCGTATGCCGAGTTCGAGCCTGGCCGCGCGGATCGCGTTTTCGTCCGATCCGGCCGCGGCGGCGATTTCCTTGTCGCTGAAGCCGAATGCCTTCGCCTGCCGCAGAATCGCCGGATTCAACGCATTCGAAGAAAGGAATCTGCGGAAGGCCTCGATTTCTTCCAGCTGGGTCTTGAACCATGGATCGAAAGAATCGGTGTCGTGTCCGGCAAGCGGAGCTTCGAGCGAGCGCACCGCCTTGAGGTATGCCTGTTTGAATGTGCGGCCGATCGCCATCGCCTCGCCCACCGATTTCATCTGCGTTCCGAGCTTCCGGTCGGCGCCGGGGAATTTCTCGAACGCGAAGCGCGGGATTTTGACGACGACATAGTCGAGCGCCGGTTCGAAACACGATGGCGTCGCCTTCGTGATGTCGTTGCGCAGTTCGTCGAGAGTGTAGCCGACGGCGAGAAGGGCGGCGATTTTCGCGATCGGGAAGCCGGTCGCTTTCGACGCGAGCGCCGACGAGCGCGAGACGCGGGGATTCATCTCGATAATCACGCGGCGCCCTGTCGCGGGGTTGACCGCCCACTGCACGTTCGAACCTCCCGTTTCTATGCCGATTTTCTCCAGCACGCGGATGGAATCGTCGCGCATCGCCTGGTATTCGCGGTCGGTGAGCGTCTGTATCGGCGCGACGGTGATGGAGTCGCCCGTGTGGACGCCCATCGGGTCCATGTTTTCGATGGAGCAGACGATTACCGCGTTTCCAGCCTTGTCGCGCATCACTTCCATCTCGAACTCTTTCCATCCGGCGAGAGATTCCTCGATAAGCACCTCGTGGTTGAGCGAGGCTTCGAGACCGCGCGCGACAATCGTGCGGAACTCTTCCGCGTCGTGTGCTATGCCGCCGCCGGTTCCGCCGAGCGTAAAGCCGGGACGGATTATCGCCGGACGCGGCTTCGCGCCTCCGCACAGGCCGATCGCCTTTGCTATCGCCTCCGCCTCCTTCAGCGAATGGGCGCTTCCCGACTTCGGCATGTCGAGCCCGAGTTCGGACATCGCCGACTTGAAGAGATTGCGGTCTTCGGCGCGGGCTATCGCCTCGGCGTCGGCTCCAATCGTTTCAACCCCGAATTCCTCGAGGATGCCGGACTTTGCGAGCCCCGTGGCAACGTTGAGAGCGGTCTGCCCGCCGAGAGTGGGCAGGAGCGCTTCCGGACGCTCCTTGCGTATGACGGCGGCGACGGAATCTACAGTCAGCGGTTCGATGTAGGTCGCCTCCGCCATTTCCGGATCGGTCATCACCGTCGCAGGATTCGAATTGACGAGGACAATCTCGTAGCCTTCCTTCCTCAGCGCCTTTACCGCCTGTACGCCCGAGTAGTCGAACTCGCAGCCTTGGCCGATCACAATTGGTCCGGAGCCGATGATTAGAATCTTCTTCAGGTCTGTACGCTTCATACCGGCGATACCGTAGCACATCCCATGCCAATGCGAAAAACGCGGCAAAACAGACGCATTCATTACACGTCATGTAATGTCTGCGGTTTCCGCATTACAGACGTTTGACAATCTTCAAGCCGACGCACGTGCGCCGGAGATATGGCAGATCCGGGCGATCATGATCAGGAACGTGTATATTTCCAGACGTCCGGCCAGCATTGCGAAGCAGTACCACCATTTGAGGGCCGCGGGAAGGAACCCGCAGTTCGCCGAAGGGCCAAGCTGCCCGAAAGCAGGCCCTACGTTCCCGACCATGCTCGCGGCGGCCGTAAAGGACGTGAAGATGTCGAGACCGGCGATCGCGCCTGCGAACGTAGTGGAAATCACAAGGATGAAGTACGTCAGGACGAAAGAAGACACGACGGGTATGAACGATTCGTATCCGGACTTTCCGTTTATGCGCAGAGTGAACACCTGGTGCGGGTGGACTATGCGCCGCATCTCGTTTCCGATTTCTTTCGCAAGAATCGTCCATCGGATTACTTTTATGCCGCCGGCCGTGGAGCCGGAGCAGCCGCCGATGAAAAACAGTAGAAGAATCGCCACCTGCGACGGCGGCCGCCACTGCGTGTAGTCCGCCGTCATGAAACCCGTGGTGGAAACCACGGACGATATCTGGAAACAGACTTCGCGGAGGGTTCTGGAAGCGGCGGTGGCGGAATTCGACTCCAGCAGCGTCGTGACGGCGGCGGAAACGAGCACGATCGCCGCGACCGCGCGGAGTTCCGAATCCGCCGCCACGTCGCGGATTCGTCCCGTGGATATCCTGTAGTAGAGGGCGAAGTTGACCGAAGCGGCCAGCATGAATGCCGTGCATATCCATTCTGCTGCCGGCAGCCCGAATGCGCCGACGCTCGCATTGCGCGTGGAGAACCCGCCGGTGCCCATGGTCGAAAACGCATGCGCCAGAGAATCGGTCCAGCCCATGCCGGCAAGGTGGAGCAGCGCCGTCTGGAGAGCGGTGAGCACGACGTAAATCATCCAGAGCGATTTGGCCGTGTTTGCTATGAAGGAGGTGAGTTTTTCCTTGTCCGGGCCGGTCGTTTCGGCCTTTATGAGCCGGAAGCCGCCTATGCCCAGAAGCGGAATGAGCGCGACCGCCAGCGCGATGATTCCCATGCCGCCGAGCCAATGGGTCTCGCACCTCCACAGGTTTACGCTTCGCGGCAGCGTCTCAACGTCGCCAAGCACCGATGCGCCAGTCGTGGTGAAGCCGCTCACGCTTTCGAACATGGCATCGGAGAATGAGGGGAACGCGCCGCTGAAGTGAAGGGGAACGGCTCCGAAAATGCATATCGCCACCCAGATCAGCCCGACGACGCCGAACGCGCTCTTTACGTCGAACACTTTGGGATGTTTTCGCACCGCGAACCAGAAAGCCATCGCCGCGGACCACCCGGCGAGAAGCGGGACCAGGAACGCAAGCGCCATTCTCCGGTCCGAATCGGCTATCGCCACCGCCAGCGGAAGAAGGAAGGCGGAGCCGGCAATGCCGAGGACGTATGCAAGAATCCTGAGTATCGAGAGCAGCATGGCTCGCCCCTATTTCCCGCATATCCTGGCGAGGAGTTCCGTGTTTTCCGATCTTGCGATCAGCACGACGTGCGAACCCGCCTCGAGAGCCGTTTCACCGTTTGGTATCGCCGTCATGCCCCCGGAGTCTTTCGCCAGCAGCAGAAGAAACTCTCCGTCCAGCTCGCCTAGTTCGCGCAACTTCTTGCCGGCGAACCTGCTTTTGTCCGAAATGTCGCCCTCGACGATCTCGAAACTCCGGTCGCACACGGAGTGGATGGCCGACACGTTGCGTCCGCGCAGATGGCTCATGATGCTGTCCACGACGGTCCCGCGCATCGGAACGGCGACGTCGATGCCGAGTTTTCTGGCGACGGCGCCGTAAGCCGTGCTTGCGGTCAGCGCGATCGCCTTGCTGGCGCCTTTGGACTTCATGTATGCGGCGGTGACCATGTTCAGTTCGTAGTTGCCGGAAGCCGCCACTATCAGGTCGCACGAATAAAGATCCTCTTCGTTCATGAAGGTCTCGTCGGTTATGTCGCCGCAAAGAACGCGCACGCCCGGATGCCGTCCGGCGATTTCGTGGCACTTGGCCGCGTTGCGGTCGACCACTATGATTTCGCGTCGGTTCTGTCTGCCGTCGAAAAGCGTCTGCCACAATGTCGCGCTCTGCCGTTCCGCGACGAGCGGTATGAGCATGGTTCCGACGCGGCCGGTGCCGAAGATGACGATTCTCTGGAACGTTTCGCGCGCGGTCTTGGCCAGCTGCGCGGCCTTGGCGACATCGCCTGAGCGCGACACGACCCCGAGCGTGTCGCCGGCGGATATCATGGTGTCGCCCCGCGGTATCCGCGCACCGGTTTCCTGTTCGGCGAAAGCGACGAGATGGTCCCAGCCGTCGATGGCGGACAGCTCTCGCATGCGGCGGCCGGCCAGGACGCTGCCGTTTCCGACGCCGAGCGTGGCCAGCACGTAGCCGTCCTTGAGGTCGATTACGTTGCCGACGGCGCCGTATTCGATCGCACGGAGTATCGCCCCGGCCGCCTCGACGTCGGGATTGACCATCGCGTCCATGCCGTACATCGCCCTGATCGCGTCCTTGCCCGCCATCCGCTTGCGGCGGCTCGCGGCGTCCACGGCCGAATAGTAGGCATAGTTGCGCACGCGCGCGATCTTGAGTATTCCGGGGCAGGCGGAATCGACGATCTGGCACGCGATCATGTTGACTTCGTCATCGCCGGTTAGGGCGACGAAGGCGTTCGCCGAAGCGATTCCGGCCCGCTTGAGAACCTCGATGCTGTTGCCGTCCGCCTCGAGCACGGTGCAGTCGATCGCGTCGCTTGCGCGGCGGACTTTTTCGGGGTCGTTGTCGACGAGCACGACCTTGTTGCGTTCCAGCACAAGCGTCGCGGCGAGCTGCATGCCGGTGAATCCGGCGCCTATTATGAATATGGTCATGGCGGGCTTTCCGCCACATATTATATCAAAATTCTGCGCTTCGCGCGCGGCGGGCCGCCAGCGCGGCTTTGGCGAAGCCGGCGAAAAGCGGATGGGGCGCGGCCGGACGCACTTTGCGGATTGCCGCGGCGACGGAACTACGGTCAGCGCCTTGGCCGCCTGTACGCCCGAGCAGGCGAACTCGCAGACCTGTCCGGCTCATCAGTCGAACAAGATGCGCCACTTGAAGAACAATCTGGGTGGACGCTTGGCGATCGCGGGCTTCCAGGTGCCGTCCGACGCGTCGTACGCCATCGGGACGAGTTTCGCGTCAGACCAGCCCGTAAGGTCTTCGGTGGCCAGCACCGTCACCGTCACGCCGTCGGTGTTCACTAAAGCCGGCAGCTTCACGACCGGCTTGCCGTTCGCATCGAACGTGACGTCAAGCAGCGGCTCGGCGAGATCAGCGGGGCCTATCGAGGGGTCGATCCCGAAGACGTACCGCACGCCGGCCGGAATGCCCTCCACCATGTCTTCCGGTTTCGGCATGTCTTCCGGTTTCGGTTCGTCGGTGATGCCGACGTCATTCAGCCAGAGCTCGTACGCGCTGAAGAGCGTCCGCAGGTACGGATACGTCTCTTCGTCGATCTTCCAGACGTC
>JAGDAE010000252.1 GCA_017959645.1 Kiritimatiellia bacterium | reverse complement strand
GCGAAACGTTTGAAATGGATATAATCCCGCACATGCCAATAGATTGTAAAATTTCATCTTTGGCGGTTGCTTCCAATGGCCGAAAATGTTAGAATACAAGTTCGATAAGTCAAGGAAGTGTCAGGTGGGACTGTGATGCGGAACTTCACGACAAGAGGCAAGGAAACCGAATTTTCGTGCAAGATTCCGCTGTGGGCGGTGAACAAGCAACAGTAGAAAGGACTGACAAATGGATAACAGCAAAGAGAAATTCGCATCGATTCTGATGGCTACGAAACGGCGAGGCGTGGAGACGGTGCTCGCCGGGCTGGAGGAGCTCGGCTTCTACAACGCACCGGCTTCGACTCGCTTTCACGGCAGCGAGCCCGGCGGATTGTTGAAACACGTCCTGACCGTTTACGACGAGGCGCTCGCAATCCGCGAGGTCCAACTGCGGCTCAAGCCGGAGATCGAGGCGCAGCTCCCGCCCGACAGCGTCGCCATCGCCGCGCTTCTCCATGACGTATGCAAGGCGGAGGTATACAAAGAGGTCGAGAAGTTCCGCAAGGATGCGAACGGGCAGTGGGAGAAGTACAAGGCGTATGGGGTAGACTATTCCAGCTTCCCGCTCGGGCATGGCGAGAAGTCGGTGATACGGCTGTTGCGCTGGGGGCTCGAGATGACGGACGACGAAATCATGGCGATCCGCTGGCACATGTCGGCGTTCGATCTCGCGTTCCAGAGTCCCGAGATCAAGGGCTGCCACGGAGCGGCGTCCGACAAATGTCCGCTGCTCGCCGGGCTGAAAGCGGCAGACGGGCTGGCGTCGCATATCATGGGGATGTAGAACAATCTGGGTGCGGCACCTTTCCGGCGCCTGACCCCTTGCGCGAAGGGCGGCGAATATGATATACTATGTGCAATTTTCGAAAGGCAAACCAGAGACTATGAAGAAAGACATCCATCCGGCGTACGGCGAGGCGACCATAACTTGCGCGTGCGGCAATGTTATCAAGACCCGCTCCACCAAGAAGGAGATGACGGTCAACACGTGTTCGGCGTGCCATCCGTACTTCACCGGGCAGAAGACGATGGTCGACACCGAAGGCCGCGTCGACTCGTTCAAGAAGCGCTACGCGAAATTCGCGAAGTAAGCTCTTGGTAGATTCCGGCAAAGTCGAACAAGCGCTGGGTCGCCTGCCCGCGGTGGAAGCGGAACTGGGCGACCCATCGGTTTTGTCGGACCGCGCGAGGTATCGCAAGGCGCTCGCGGACTACGCGTTTCTGAAGAAGCTCGATCTGGCGTGGGTTGGGTACCAGCTCGGCGAGACGGACGAGCGCGAGCTTCTCGGGGCGATGCTGCCGCCCGATCCGCTCGACGCGCGCAACGCGGTAATGGAGATACGCGCCGGCACGGGCGGCGAGGAGGCGGCGCTTTTCGCGGGCGACCTTTTCCGCATGTATTCGCGCTACTGCGAAGAGCGCGGCTGGAAGGTGTCGGTCATGAACTCGAGCGCGACCTCGCTCGACGGCTACAAGGAAATCGTCTTCACCGCGGCCGGGGAGGGCGCGTACGGGACGTTCAGGTTCGAATCGGGCGGGCATCGGGTGCAGCGGGTGCCGGCGACCGAGGCGCAGGGTAGGATACACACTTCGGCGGCGACCGTGGTCGTGTTTCCGGAGGCGGACGAAGAGGACGACATCGAGATACCCGAGAGCGAAATCAGGATCGATCTATTCTGCGCCGGCGGCGCGGGCGGCCAGCACGTCAACAAGACCGAGAGCGCGGTGAGGATGACGCACATCCCGACGGGACTCGTCGCTGTCTGCCAGGACGAGCGCTCGCAGATCAGGAACCGCGAGAAATGCTTCGCGACCCTGAAAGCGCGGATACTCGACTTCCGCCGCCGCGCGGAAGAGGCGAAAATCGGCGCGGACCGGCTTTCGCTGCGCGGCTCCGGCGACCGGTCGGAGAGGATAAGGACGTACAATTTTCCGCAGAACCGCGTCACCGACCACCGCATCGGCCTTACGCTGTATTCGCTCGACCGCATAATCGACGGGGCGATGGCGCCGCTTCTGGACGCGCTGGCGGCGAACGATCTCGACGAACGCGTGCGCGCGGCGCTGGAGGAGCGGTGAGAATCGTCGTCGTCTCGGGCGGGGGGGAGTATCCGCTGACGATCGTCAAGGGCGCGAAACGCGCCGGCGTGGAGCGGGTCGACGTGCTCGCTGTCCGCGGCTCGACCGGCCGCGCGACCCGTGCGGCGGCGGACGGGGTGAAGACGTTCGGAATCGGCGAGATAGCGACCGGGATAAAGTGGATCGCCGATCAGAACTACGACGGCGCGATCTTCGCCGGGCAGGTGAATCCGCTTTCGCTTTTCCGCAGCCGGTTCGACGCGCAGACGCGAGCGTGGCTGAGGGAGATGCCGGCGAAGACGGCGCACACGCTTTTCGGCAAGCTGGTCGGCGAGCTGGAGAAGGCGGGGGCGAGGGTATTGCCCGCCAGTCTGTACATGGAGGATTGCATTCCCGGCGAGGGGATTCTGGGCTCCCGCGCGCCCGGCGAGGCCGAACGCCGCGACATCGAACACGCCGAAAGGGTGGCGCGCGACATTGGGGTCCACGACGTCGGCCAGACGGTGACGGTGAAATCGGGAATGGTCCTTTCGGTGGAGGCGTTCGAGGGCACGAACGCCGCGATAATGCGCGGCGGCAGGCTCGGCGGAGAGGGGGCGGTGGTCTTCAAGGCGGCCAGAGAGGGGCACGACATGCGCTTCGACATCCCGGTCGTCGGACTCAAAACGCTCAAGACCATGAAGAAGGCGGGCGCGAAGGTTCTCGCGTTCCATGCGGGCAGGACGATCTTCCTCGACCGCGAAAAGGCGGTCGCATTCGCTGACCGGCACGGGATCGCGATCGTCGCCCTGCGCACCGATCTGCCGCCGGCGCCGACGAGACTATGAAACTGCTGCTGCTCGCCGGGGAGGAATCGGGGCTGATCTACGCGCGGCGCATACGCGCGGAACTGCCGGACGCCGAAATACGCGGATATTCCGACTACGGGTTCGAAACCGCCGATCTCGCGGTCATGGGCGTCTGGGCGGTATTGAAAAGGATATTCTATTTTCTCGGCGTGGCGCGGACGATGAAGCGCGCGATTGACGAATGGAAGCCCGACGTCGTGTGCACGATAGACTATCCGGGCATGAACCTCAAGCTGTCGGCGTACGCGAAGTCGAAAGGCGTGAAGACGGTGCACGTCGTGTGCCCGCAGGTGTGGGCGTGGCGGGCGGGGAGGATACCCGGCATCGAGCGCTCGACCGGCAGACTTTGCTGCTTCTTCCCGTTCGAGCCGCAGCTGTTCAGCCCGGGGTTCGCCGAGTTTGTCGGCCATCCGCTGGCGGAGGAGTTCTCCGGCGAGAGCGCGGTCGAGAAAGGTCTGCTCGCGCTGCTGCCCGGGTCGCGGCTCGGCGAGATCGAGCGCATTCTGCCGACGATGCTCGAGACGCTGAAGCTGTCCGGCGCGAAGAGAGCCGAGATACCGGCGGCGAACGATGGGGCGTACAGGGCTATTCAGAAAATCGTCAATGGCGCGGAAGGCGTGACGGTCACCAGGGGCGGCGCGAGGGAGCTGCTTTTGCGCGCCGACGCGGCGCTGGTCGCGTCCGGCACGGCGACGCTCGAGGCGGCGCTCGCGAAATGCCCGACGGTTTTGGTGTACAAGGTGTCGGCGATCTTCGCGTTCATCATGCGACGGCTGATAAAGGGCGTGCGGCACATCGGAATCGCCAACATAATCTGGGAGAAATCGTCCGCAGCCGGCGAGGCGCCGATGCCCGAGCTTCTGCAGGAGGATTTCACCGCCGGCGCGGCGGCGGAAATCCTCTCGAAGTGGCTGCGCGATCCCGCCGCTCGCGAATCGGCGGCGGGAAGACTGGGCGAAACCGTCGCTTCGCTCAAGTCGGAATCGGCGGCGAAAAAGATAGTCGAGGCGATTTTATGCTGATTCCCACTTGCAATTTGCGCCGAAATACAGTATTATATCCCCCACACAATTTACCAACAAAGGAGAAAAAATGAAATTCAATACGATATTGGCTGTTTTCGCGGTTGCGCTCGCCTGCGCGGTTTCCGGCTGCAGGTACGACAAGGCCGGCAAGGGAGCGCGCGGCGCCGGCGCCGGCGATGGCGACAATGGCAATGTGACCGACATCAGCGCGACGGACATCGACGGCGCGGCCGCCGACGATCTCGAGGAAGGTTCGCTTGATTCGATCGCGGGCGACAAGTTCTGGGAGAAGTACCAGAAGTGCACCGACGTCTCGTTCGAGGCGGTCTACTTTGGCTTCGATTCGACGGTCGTCCCCTCCGGCGAAATGGGCAAGATCGACGCGGTGGCCGACCATCTCGCCGAGAATGCCGACCGGGTCGCCGTGATCGAGGGCAACTGCGACGAGCGCGGCTCCAACGAGTACAACATGTCGCTCGGCGAAAACCGCGCGATCATAATCCGCAACTATCTGGTCCAGAGCGGAATCTCCGCCGACCGCATCCAGACGCGCAGCTTCGGCGAAGAGAATCCCGCCGTCGACGGCTTCGACGAGGAGGCGTATGCGAAGAACCGCCGCGGCGAGTTCTCGATCTACAAGAAGTAAGCTCCGCGGCGACGGATGGCGTTAGCGATAATTTTCGATAGCGTTGGCTTCGGCGAGTGGTTCGTGCTGCTCGCCGTCGTTCTTGTTGTGGTGGGGCCGAAGCGTCTGCCTTCGACGGCGAGGAAAATGGGGCAGTACTATTCGAAATTCAAGCGCGCTGCCGACGGCTTCAAGCGCCAGCTGCTGGACATGGACCGCGAGATCGAGCGCGCGGAGCGCGAGGCCGAGCGCCAGGCCGACGCCGCGTTCGGAATACCCGGCGACGAATCGAAGGCGACGCCCGCCTTTCCGTCTCCCGGCGCCCCGGCTTCGTAAGGGCATGGCGATCGATTTCATAAAGAATCCGGACGAGCGGAACGATCCTCCGCGCCCGCTGCTCGAGCATTTGATGGCGCTGAAGGACATGCTGGTCTTCGGCGCGGTCGCATGGGCGATATGCGTGGTCGCGGCCGGCGTGTTCTCCCCGCAGGTGCTCGCGTGGCTGAAAAGCCCGGCGGCGGCGAACGAGGACATGCTGCAGGGGCTGGATCTGACGAGCGGCTTCTCGACGATGATGTCCATCGCGATCTGGGGGGGTACGGCGCTGAGCTTTCCGTTTCTCGTCTACGCGCTTTTGAGGTTCGTGTTTCCCGCGCTCACGAACCGCGAGAAGGCGATTCTCATGTCGATTCTCGTGTTCGGCTTTTCGCTGTTCCTCGCCGGCGTCGCGCTCGCCTATTCGAAGACGCTGCCGCTGGTGGTGACGGCGTTCCAGCAGATCAACAAATGGGTGGGGCTGCCGGTGACGACGATCAGGATCGAGGGGTACATATCGATCGTCCTCAAGACGATAATCGCGTTCGGCCTCGTTTTCCAGATGCCGTTGGCGCTGTTCGTGCTCGGCTGGTTCGGCGTGGTCACCTCGAAGGGGCTTCGCGAAAAGCGCCGCATCGCGATCGTCGTGTCGTTCGTGCTCGCGATGTTCCTGACGCCGCCCGACCCGATGAGCCAGATTCTGATGGCGGTTCCGCTCTGTCTGCTGTACGAAGTGTCGATCTGGGCGGTCTGGCTCAAAGAGAAGGGGTCGAGGTGAAACGCCGCTCGTCGTTCGCGCTGGGCTTTCTCGCGCTGATAGCGATCGGGGCGGCCCTGCTCGGGTCGCCGGCCGCGCGCGTCGCCGGCGAGTGGGGAGACCCGGTATCGGCGCTTTTCACCGCCTGGTCGGCCGTGTGCGTGACCGGGCTGACGGTGGTCGACATCGGTTCCGAATACACCGTGTTCGGGCAGATCGTATTGATGGCGCTCGTCGAAATCGGCTGCCTCGGGCTCATGACATACGGAACGTTTCTGCTGATCGCCATCGGCCGCCGGCTTTCGCTCAGCCGGGAGTTTTCGCTGATGAACGCCTACGGCGTCGAGCAGATCCAGGGCCTCAAGGGACTGGTCTGCTGGACGGTGATGTCGATGCTCGCCGTCGAAGCCGTCGCCGCCGTCGCGCTGTATCCGGCGACGAAATCGTGGTACGACGCCGTGTTCTATTCCATAATGAGTTTCTGCAATGCCGGATTCGGCATCTACCCCGGTTCGCTTTCGAGATATTTTTCGCCGTATCCGATTCTGATAATGGGTTTCGAAACCATACTCGGCGGAATCGGTTTTCTCGTGCTGTACAATCTCTGCACCTATCGTTTTCTGAACCGTTCGTCAGGCGCGCGCGGGCGCATTTCGTTGCATACGCGAATCGTTCTGCGCTTCACCGCCTATCTGTTGGCGATCGCCTTCGTCGCGTTTGTCGCGCTCGAGTGGAACGGGTCGCTTTCGGGGATGTCCGCCGGGAAAAAGCTTCTGGCGGCGTTCTACCAGGCGATAACGCCGCGCACCTGCGGTTTCGCGGTCGTGCCGACCGAATCGCTGCATCCGCTCACGCGGCTGGTGTACGAATTCCTGATGTTCATCGGCGGAGCTCCCGGTTCGGCCGCGGCCGGCATGAAGGGGACGACGCTCGCGGTGCTCGTGTACACGCTGTGCGCGATGTGCCGCGGCGAGAGCGAAACCGTCATCGAAAAGCGCACGATATCGATGGCGATCGTGCGCGAATCGCTGGTCATCTTCATGGCGATGGTGGTGTTCGCCGCGGTGATAACCGGCGCGCTGTTCTTCACCGAGGCGAAATCGTCGATTCCGTCGGACGCTCTGTTCTTCGAGGCGGTTTCGGCGATAACGACCACCGGGCTTTCGGTCGGCGGGACTACCTCGAGCCTGTCGATCCCGGGAAGGTTTGTGATAATGGTTGCAATGTTCATCGGGCGGCTTGGCGCGCTGACCGTGGTGATGATGATCGGCGACCGCGAATCAATCAGAATGATAAGGTATCCGCATGAAGAACTTGTTGTCGGCTAGTCTCGCGTTCGCCGTCTTCGCCGCATGCGCGAACGACGACGTCATAGTAAACGGCGTCCACGCCTACACGCCAGACGGCTACATCGTGCCGCACGAACCGGCCGTGTTGGAGAAACTTGAGTGGTTCAAGGATCAGAAACTCGGGCTGATGATGCATTTCGGGATATATTCGCAG
This sequence comes from Kiritimatiellia bacterium, assembly GCA_017959645.1. Lineage (GTDB taxonomy): Bacteria > Verrucomicrobiota > Kiritimatiellia > RFP12 > UBA1067 > UBA1067. The sequence goes on along the minus strand of JAGDAE010000252.1, from coordinate 521 downwards.
CTCGGAATCTACGAATCGTGGCCGCTTTCGGACGAGGACGAGAGCTGGTCTCGCGAGCAGATCGACTGGACGGACGACGGAGAGTTTCTCAAGGCGCAATACTGGGGGATGGCGAAGAGCTTCAATCCGGTGCGATTCGAGCCGGAGAAGTGGGCGGACGTCGCCGCGCGAAACGGATTCCGCTATGTGACGCTGACGACAAAGCACCATGACGGATTCTGCATGTTCGATTCGAAGCATTCCGACTTCAAGATCACGAACACGAACCTATGCCCGTTCGCGACCAATCCGCGCGCCGACGTGGTGAAGAACGTGTTCGAGGCGTTCCGCGCACGGGGGCTGGGCATCTCCGCCTACTTCTCGAAACCCGACTGGCACCATCCTGACTATTGGGACGGCTACGGGCTCGGCAGGCGCGTCGGGCGCTGGCCGACATACGATCCGCTTGCCGATCCCGCGCGCTGGAACCGTTTTCGCGAATTTACGAAAAACCAGATTCTCGAACTCGTGCGCGACTACGG
>JAGDAE010000251.1 GCA_017959645.1 Kiritimatiellia bacterium | reverse complement strand
GGGGTGGTCACCGGAACTTCGACCGTACGCAGATCCCTCAGCGACTCTATCGCGAGAAACTCGGTGATCTCGTTGACGAGCTCGCGGAACTGCTTCGGCTTCGTCCTGATGTCGCGCATGAGCGTGACGCGGTGCTTTACGAGCGGATGCTGGAGTACGGTATGCATGGCGTTAGATCCTTGCGGTGAAGAGATTCAGATACCAGTCCACGAGCTGCGGGCCCCTGAACATGGCCACGAGGCAGCCCAGGCAGATGTACGGCCCGTACGGTATCGGCGTGAACCCGCCGAGTCTCGTTTTCGCGAGCGCGACCATGGCGATTCCGGCGACGCTGCCGAAAAGCGACGAGAGAATCAGCGTGACGAGCGCCGCGGCCGGACCGAACAGAGCGCCGACCGCGCCCATCAGAAAGACGTCGCCCATCCCCATCGCCTCGCGCTTGAACGCCTTTGATCCCGCCCAGCGCACCAGCCAAAGCAGTCCGAAACCGGTCGCGAGTCCGGCTATGGAATGCGCGAGCGGAAGGTACGTCACGGGATCGGAGAAATCGAAGTTTCCCGCGCTTGCTCCGGTGAACGCCCGGTACGCAAGCCCGAGAACCATGCCGCCGACCGTCACGAAGTCAGGCAGCAGCTGGTGGTCGAAATCGATGAAAGACCCGGCGATCATGAGCGAGATCCAGATCCACCAGACGAGCAGCGAAACCGCGCGGACGCAGAAATTCCCGCCCGGCGCGTCCGCCCAGAACATGAACGCCGCGAGAAACAGCGCCCCGCCGAGCAGTTCGACGAGAATGTATCGCGGGGAGATTGCCGCACGGCAATTCGCGCACTTCCCGCGCAAGGCGAGATACGACAGAACCGGTATGTTCTGATACCACTTTATCGGCGCGGCGCATTTCGGGCAGTGGCTCGGCGGGGACACGACCGACTCTCCTCTCGGCACGCGGTATATCACCACGTTGAGAAACGAGGCGACGCACGCGCCGAGCGCGAACGAATATATGCACAATATGCCGCGCAGCCCCATTTCAGTCGGCGAAGATGCGTTTTATCTGCTCCATCTGCCCGGGGAACAGCCTGCCCTTCGGGTCGATGTTGACGTCGATCGTTATCGCGCCGCCTTTCGGCACGATGCGGCGGATCGCCTCCGCCCACACGCAGTCGGGATAGCGGCAGTCAGGCCGCCCCCATTCCGTACCGAGATAGGTCAGCATGTGCCACTGGAAGCCGTCGAGACGCTGCCCGGTTATCGTGCCGGAATCGTCGAGCGGGTGGTCGCTCTCGCCCGCGAGATAGTCGTCGCCGGAGACGAAGGTCTTGATCGGACGGAAGCGCATGTCGGCGACCCCCTGGTTGAACGAGACAACAGCGTTCGGGTTGCCTTTCTTCGCGGCCGCGGCGTAGATTTCGGAAATCTCGTTGCTGAACCCGAGCCACGAGAAGGTTCCATCGAACCACCACGCATCGACCGCGTCTCCGCAGGCGACGCTCCACGCCTCTATCGCCTCCGCCCACTGTTTGGCCGCCTCGATGGTTATTTTGCGGTCCTGGTCGGCCGGCTCGCGGTCGAATCCGAACGCCGCCTCCATGTCGGCGTCGCGGAACGCCGGCTGGCCCGGAAGATACACCATGAACCGCTTGCCGATCGCATGCAGCTTCTCGCCTATTTCGCGCGGGATGTTGCGCTGTGCGCAACGCGAGCCGATCTCGTATCCGCACCGCGTTTCGATAAGATCGTTCGGCGCGCAATAGTAGCCGGAATTCTGCCCGAACGTCAGCCCGAAGTAGTCCGCTCCCGATTCCGCGATCTGGGCGACGAGCCCGTCGACGTCGAAATCCTTCCATTGCCCGAAATTCTCCGGGGTCGGTATGTAGTGGGCGAAAACGCCCTTCTTGCCGGCCATCCAGTCGGCGTTCGGATTGTTTCTTCCCGCCTGCGCCGAAAACGCCGCGGCCGCCGCGGCAATCGCAAGTATCGCTCTTTTCACGGTTTTGCCTTTCCTTTATTCGCTTTTGAGTTCCCTGCCCATGATCGATTTCAACGCGTCTTTCGCGTCGAAATCGCCGTAGCACATCGCGTACACGAGATCGCATATCGGCATCTCCACCCCCAGCCCGGCGGCGAGTTCGTGCACCGTCTTCGAATTCCACACGCCCTCGGCAACCATCTGCATCGACGCGAGGATGTCGTCGATCTTCTCGCCCTTGCCGAGCCGTTCGCCGACATTGTGGTTGCGCGAATGCACCGACGTGCACGTCACGATCAGATCGCCGATTCCCGCCAGCCCCGACAGCGTCTCCGGCTTGCCGCCGTACGCGACGACGAACCGCTTCATCTCCGCCAGTCCGCGCGTTATCAGCGCCGCGCGGGTGTTGTCGCCGAACCCCATTCCGTCCGAGCATCCGACCGCGATCGCGATCACGTTCTTGACCGCCCCGCCGATTTCGACGCCGACCGGATCGGACGACGTGTACACGCGGAAATACGGCCCCGACCACACCCTCTGCACGATCCGCGCCTTTTCCTCGTCTTCGCACGCCGCCACAATCGTGGTCGGAATTCCGCGGCCCACCTCCTCCGCGTGCGTCGGCCCAGCCAATGCCACGACCGTGCCGATTCCGAGAATTTCCTTCGCCAACTGCGTCATGCGGCGGTGGGTTTTCTCGCAAAGCCCCTTGGTGAGCGAGACGACCAGCATGTCTTCGCCGACCAGCCCCTTGAAGCTTTCCGCAACCGCCGCGAAATACTTCGACGGCGGCGCGAGAACCACGATCTCCGCCCCCTTGACCGCCTCCTCGCGATCGGCCGTCAGCTTCAGGTTCGGCGGCAGCTCCACGCCCTTGAGGAACTTGTCGTTCCGCCGGGTGCGCTTCATCTCTTCGACATAGTCTGGGAACGCGCCCCACAGCGTGACGTCGTTTCCGTATCCGGCCAGCATGATCGCGTTCGCCGTCCCCCATCCGCCGTCCCCGAGAACAGCTATTTTCATAGTATGTGCCCCATCTTCGTCTTTTTCGTCTCCAGATACCGCCGGTCGTGCGCGTTGGCCGGTATCACGATCGGAACGCGCTCGCGGATCTCGATTCCGTATCCGCCCAGCCCCGCGATCTTGCACGGATTGTTCGTCAGCAGCCTGACTTCGCTGATCCCCAAATCCACCAGCATCTGCGCCCCTTCGCCGTAGTCGCGCAGATCGGGTGCGAACCCGAGCGCGACGTTCGCCTCGACCGTGTCCATCCCCTCTTCCTGCTTGCGGTAGGCGTGCAGTTTGTTCTCGAGCCCGATTCCGCGCCCTTCTTGGCGCATGTAGAGAACCGCTCCGCGCCCCTCCTTCTCGATCATCGCCATCGCCGCGTGCAGCTGCGGACCGCAATCGCACCGCTCCGATCCGAGCACGTCGCCGGTGAAGCATTCCGAATGCACCCTGGTCAGAACCGGTCCTCCGTGCGCGACATCGCCCTTTACAAGCGCCAGATGCTCGAGCCCGCTTATCCTGCTGCGGTACATCCGCAGGCGGAAATGTCCGTACGCCGTCGGCAGGTCGACCTCCTCGACCATCTCCACCAGCCGGTCGTTCTTGCGCCGGTACGCGATCAAGTCGGCTATCGTCGTCATCTTGAGCGCGTGCTTTTTCGCGAAGGCGGCGACGTCGTCGAGCCGCGCCATCGTACCGTCGTCGTTCATTATCTCGCAGCACAGCCCCGCGTCCTTGAGTCCCGCCAGCCGGCACAGATCCACCGTCGCCTCCGTATGCCCGGCGCGCCGCAAAACCCCGCCCTCGCGCGCCTCGAGCGGAAACATGTGGCCGGGGCGGCGGAACCCTTCCGGCCCGACGCCGTCGCGAACCGTCTTCAGCGCGGTCGCCGAACGCTCCTGCGCCGATATCCCCGTCGTCGTCTCGACCGCGTCGATCGAGACCGTGAAAGCCGTCTGGTGGTTGTCGGTGTTTCTGCTAACCATCTGCGGCAGATCGAGCGCGCGGCAGCGGGCGGACGACATCGGCATGCATATCAGCCCCTTCGCGTGCGACGCCATGAAATTGACGTTCTCGCACGTCGCGAACTCGGCGGCGCATATGCAATCGCCCTCGTTCTCGCGATCGGCGTCGTCGGTCACGACCACAATCTCGCCGCGGCGCAGCGCCGCGGCGCAATCCTCTATCGTATCGAATCCGCACCCCATTGCCGAGGTAAAATCTCCTTCCGTATTTTTGTGGAGAAGATTATACCAAAATATCCCGCGGAATACAACAGCGACCGCGGCAAAATCCGGCAAACGCGATTCGTTATAATAGTGTGCACCCAGTCGGAGAAGGTGGCCTTTTTCAAGGTGCCCCGCTCCGTACATGGTGCAACACCCCACCAGAGGAGCAGACGAGGAAACGGAGCGGAGTCGTTTCGGAAGATGGCTATTCGTACGTGTCTATATACTTGGACCCGTTGAACGAGACATCGGCTCCAGTGCAAAGGTAACGCGTGAAATCCTGTAGATTCTCTTTGGGAACGTTCTGCCGCCACAGCAGCTTTTCGACATGCCCGTCGCAGAAAGCCACATGGCCGACATACTGCGATCCGCTCGATTTGTGGTTGAACCCGATATATTCACGTTCAACATGCGAATATTGCGAAAACTGCAAAGTGCAGTCTACTAGTGTATCGGCGCCGGAACCGCTATAGAAAACCGTCCAGCACAAACCATCGGGGATCTCGGCAAAGAGCAATATTCTATCCATAGATGGCGGTTGCATGCGCATCTTGCCGAATTCCCGGTTGTACGCCCCCATGGCCACGCCGGGGATTTTCTTCGGCGGAATCATCAGCATTGTAGGATCCACCTCTCCGCCCGACGAATCCCAGCCGAACATTTCGTTCATGGCGTAGCTCCACATCGGCGCCTTTTTCCCGGTTTTGGTCGGGCAGACAAAGACGCCCCGGTTGTGGTTTACATATGGGTACAACTGCCCGTTGGGAACGCAATATTCGCGCTTGTTCCTGTCCGGATCGTCGTTGCGGACAATGGTGTCGCTTCCATCCGTGCCTATCCAGCCGTAGGCGATGGACGGTCCGCCGTTGTTAAGATAATCGGCGCTTTTGAGCGATCCCGCGAACGGAAACGCCATCTTCGCATCGGCGTAGGATGTGCACGCCGCGGCAAGCGTCTTCATGTTGGAGATGCATTTTACCGAACGGGCCGATTCCATCGCGCTGGAAGAAACCCTTACGATTATCGCCGCCAAGACGCCGAGGATGCCGATTACGACCAGCATTTCGACCAAGGTAAAACCGCGTTTCATAGTTTACTCCAATGGACGGTAGAACAATATCCGCGTACGGTGCGGGTAGCCGCCAACCCCGGCGACCGGCGCCGGATCTCTCCAGACGAGCGCGACGGCGCGTGACGAAAGCTGAGGCGACGCCTGGTCGATTCCCTCGCCGCCGATCATCAGCGGCTCGGCGCGTACGAAGATCAGGAAAAGCTGCTGTCTGGCCGCGAAACACTCGCGCCAGAACCCGTAGAGGAACTTGCGGTCGGCCTCCCAGATGTTGGCGCTGCTGCCGGTTAGATCGACTCCGCAAAGCTGATCGGGCTCTCCGGTGTCGGCAAGCCAGAGATTCTCCCATGCGGTCTGCCAGTCGTAACCGACGCCGCCAGAACGGATTGAGTAGATAAAATTCCCGGCCACCTGCTCCAGATCGGAATATTCCAGCTGCTGGCTCGCCACCGACGAATACCCGCACCAGGCATGCTTGGAATTGAAACTGGAGGCGCTCATTTTCTCGAGTTCGTCGACATTGTTGGTCGACGCGCAACGCCAATCGACCGGCGTATTGGCGAAAACCGCCATCAGAACGTTGGTGGAATCTGAATACGGGTTCACACGCTGACCGTGGGCGCCCTGGAAGATGTTGAACTCGCGCATGCGCTCCGCTTCGACCGGATCAAAAAGATCGAAAGTCTTCCACATCAGCCGATAGTTCAGCGTCTGCGTTTTGCCGGAATAGAAATTTGCAATTCCGCCGCTGGATTCTTTTATGCAATTTCCGCGCAAAGAACTGCCGCCGGCGCCGGCATCGTCCAGATTGGTGAGTCTCGGCAGAAACGCCAGTTCGTAGACCGACTGCATATACCCCTGATCCGACACGCTCATGAAAATATCGCCGTCGCCTTCCGCCAAAGTATCGTTGATCGCCGCCAGCCAGCTGTCCGGCGACAAATCGCCGGCGGTGGCGAACCAGCTTTCGGGCGCATAGTTGTAGCGCGGATCCGCCACCATTATCGACCGTCCGCCGCCCGGAGCCGCCTGCGGCGATATCGTCAACGTCAAAGGCTTGCCGTCTGGCGCCGGAACCGGAAGCGCAGACGGCGAAAGCGGAATAGGGACGGAACCGGTGTCGATGTCGAAGCGCATCACCGGGAAGGTGCTCTCGCAAATCACAGAACCCTTCGGCCCGCCGCCATAGATGTCGTTGAATTCCGCATCGTCCTGAATGCTGGCCGGCGCCATGTCGTACGCCTTCCGCCCACTTTCGTCGGTAACGCGCACCCACACGGCAAGATTCAGTTTCAGATCGCCGGTGTACAGCGAATCGTCTAGCAGAAACCCGGCGAGGGTTGAATCTGCGATTCCTCCCGGCGTCTGAGGAGGAATCGCGCATCTGACCTCTTCGATCGGGGCGGTATACATGTCGACGCCTCCAATATCGTTCCACGATCCCAGCCCCGTACTCGGATTGACTGAAAAAGTCTGATCCCATACTCTGGTGTAATAGATAAACGGATGGCCGGCAATATCGAGATCGAATGCCTCTTTGCAAGGCAAAGACACAATCTCCACCGCCTCATTCATGTTGTCGATATTGTCAGGCGGCGAATATTGCCGGCCGTCGAGTCTGGCGGAAATCACGCCATCGGCGATATCGGTCGTAATCGCGAAATGGGAGTTGCCGACCCGCCAATGATCGGAGGAGTCGTCGTCCGCAGTACCGGCGCGCGTGGTCATCGGGTCGCTGTCTTTCGTAAAGAACACCGCTGTCCGCCCATCGATCGTGAAGTCGATGTCGCTTTCGTCATCGCCGTGGGCGAACGGATAGACGACCGCGACATTTACACCAAGGCTGAGCGCAACCTCAAGATCTTCGATGGAGCATTTGACCGTGCGGCATACCTTTCGCGTATCACCGTCAGTTGAAGCATCAACCGCACCACCATCCATCACATTGTAGTCTACCGGGGTTCCGCTGCCGTCCATGGCTCGCGGAAGGCCCGCATAAACCGAACTGTTCGGATCGCCGGTCGGCACCCACTCCGATTCCAAGGTGATCGTCCGCGACTGGAAATTGGGCTGGATGCCGCAGATCATCGGAACCCGCTCGACCGTCGGCATCACCAGCGAAGCCGGAACGCTGTCGTCGTC
>JAGDAE010000250.1 GCA_017959645.1 Kiritimatiellia bacterium | reverse complement strand
TGGGGACGGTTTCCGGAATAGACGAGCCAGTCATTGCGGGAGGGAACATCTACATTGGCAGAGATCCGTCCGGTGACCACTTCGTGCTGTCGAACTCCGGTGCGGTGACTCCACTTGGCAAAGACGCCCGCTGCGTCATCGTGCCGGACCTTGAGCCGAACGCGCCCGTCGAGTTCATGTGGCTGCCCGAGTCTTACAACGCCTCGAACATCGTCGCAAACTCCGAGGGCAAGGTCTATCTCTACCTCGAGCCCACGTATGTGGACGAGGAAACGTATTTCTTCGCCAATGGACAGCTCTACAAGGTCGTCGTGGTGGCTTCCGACGCCGCGAGCACGGCGGAGAAGATGACGGAGCGCGAGAGCGTCGGCGTGACGGTGAACGGCGTCGACGTGTCCGAGCTCCAGGGCGGCGGCTGGAAATTCTTTGTCGGGAAACGCATCGTTTCGCTCACGGGCGAAGGGCCGTTCACGATTTCCGGCGAGGGGACGAACATTAGCGTGCGCGTCGACTCTGACTGTTCCGTTGCGCTCGATGGTCTTTCCATCTCGAACAGCGTCGCGGGCCTGTCGCCGTTCGACTGCGGCTCATGTTCCGTCTTGATGGCAATCGGCGGGACAAACAGTCTCGTCGCAACGGGAAGCAAGGCTGCGGGAATCCACGTGGCAGGCGGGTCGTCGCTTGCGATCTCCGATGTTCAATCTGCGGGACTTCCGCCTTCCGTGCTTGTCGTTTCCAGCGGCAATCAGGCGGCGGGCATCGGCGGCGGCTATAAGGAGGGTGCCGGTTCGATCTCGATTGCGAGCGGCGTCGTGACGGTGAACGGCGGCAGCTACGCGGCCGCCATCGGCGGCGGCGAAAACGGAGCCTGCGAAGCGGTGACCATCTCGGGCGGCGTCGTGACGGCGAACGGCAGCATCCAGTATGGTGGCGCGGGCATCGGCGGCGGCCGCGGCTTTTACGGCGCGGGCGGAAGAATCGTCATTTCGGGCGGGGAGGTGACTGCCAACGGTGGCCCGCAGTCGCCCGGAATCGGAAGTGGATCTTTTGCCACGACACCCGATGCCAGACTTGACAGCATCACGGTTTCCGGCGGAATTGTCAAGGCCACCGGCGGAATGCGCGCGCCGGGCATCGGCTGCGGAGACCAGGGAGGCGGCGGATCGATCCGCATCGAGAACGGCACCGTCGTGTCGATCGGCGGCGGCAATGCTTCGCCCGAACTCGGCGGAGCCGCCCTCGGCTACGTGCAGTCGGTCGTGTTCACCGGCGGCGCGATCTATGTGGCGGACAATGGCCTGCGCCCAGCCCCGACGAACGACTTCTCGTCCGCCGTCTATCCGGTGGACTTCGATATCGGGACTCCTGACGCCAAGGTGGATTCGGTCGCGATATTCCGCGACGAGGCGGAATGCGCATACGGCACGGAAGGTCTCTACACCGACGCGAGCGGCAAACTTCGCCTGTGGCTTCCGAACGGCGACTACGAGTTCGTCGTTGACGGCGTCCGTTGGACGGCGACCATCGCGGATGGCGTGGCTGTCGCCGTGGCCAGCATCCCTCCTCTGGAGGCTCTGAAAATCGAATCGATCAACGTTTCGGACGGCAAGGTGACGCTCGTCGTCTCGGCCGTGCCGGATGGCTGGCTGACGGACGAGACGGCGCTGCTCCTGCAGATCCGCGCGGCGTCGACGCTTCCAATCGCGCACACGCCCGAAACTTTGATTGACATGTCCGGCGTGGATCTGACGCTTGACGCCAACGGCTTTGCGAATTTCGTCATTTCGCCTCTGCCGTCCGGACCGTCTGGCGCGATGTTTTTCACCGTGGAGGTAAAGGAATGATTTTTTTGCGGAGTTTCGACACAAATGACGATTTATTTGATATAATACGCGAAGGATGAGTAGCGAGATTGCAGATACGAAGCCAAGACATTCCGGCGGCGAAACGGCGACGGAACGGCTGGCGTCCGCCATAGGATATCCAGAACGGATACCGGCGGGTGCGCGTTCGTTTGGATTTCGCGTCGACGGCGCCGAGGTGTTGGCGGAGGAGCGTGACGGGCGGCTGACGCTTAGGTTCGATATCGCTGCCGACGCGTCGCTTCTGGATGCTCTCGCATCGTACGCCACCGGCCGCATGTTTAAAGAGAATGCGACATTGGCATGGGAAGACGGGACAAAAACCGGTGGTGGGGAAACAAGGGGAGGGGCGGTCTTTCTGTGGCAGGATGTCCCGGCGAACTCCGGACGGCGGGAGTTGCTGAATTTCTTCGAAACGTTCATGGATTCATGCGACTGGTGGCGGGTGCGGACGGAAGAGCTGCGCGGAGCCGGCTCGGAGCAGCCTTCCGGACGGGAAACGATGATGATACGCCCCTGAGGAGAATGGAGATAATGAAAAACAGCATCGTCGTCCTAGCCCTGTCATCCGCGCTGTGTGCGCCGGTTTCCGCCGTGCACATACCGTGGAAGTTGCCGGAGTACACGCTCGTGGCGCGCGACATGGATCTTCGCGTGGCGCTCGACACTTTCGCCGTCGCCGAGGGGCTTTCGACGGTCATGTCGTCCTCGGTTTCCGGAACGTTCTCGGGGGATTTCAAGCGTGTCGATCCGTCCGAATTCCTGAACAAAGTGGCGACGACGCACAATCTGATCTGGTATTACGACGGGGCGGCGCTCTATCTGTACGGAGCGGGGGAAATCGCGACGATGCTCATCGATCTTCAATATATGAAAGCCGGCGAGGTGCGTGCGATGCTCGCGGAGTTGGGCGTCGAGGACGAAAGATTTCCACTCAAGACAACGTCGAACGATGAACTGGTCATGGTATCGGGCCCGCCGCGCTACGTGATGCTCGTGTCGGAGATGATCGACAAGGCCGACCGGCTGAGGGAAAAGAGGACGTTCGCCGATGTCGAGGCGCGTATATTCCCGCTGCGGTACACATGGGCGGACGACGTCAGTTTCAGGGCGAACAGTCCGGAGACGACGCTGACGATACGTGGAGTCGCGCGGCTTCTCGAGGAGATCATGAACTCGAACACCGGAACGAGCGCGAACGACGTTTCCATAACGAACGAAATGCAGATTCTCGAGGCGCGCCAGATGGCGGAGTTCCGTCCGGTGATCAGGGCCGAGAACCGCCTGAACGCCGTAATCGTGCGCGATGTCGTTTCGCGCATGCCGATGTACGAGAATCTGATCGGGCAGCTCGACGTGCCGCAGCGTCTTCTGGAAATCGACGTGACGGTTGTCGAACTTTCGCGGGAAGACGCTCTCGACTGGCAGCTGTCGCTTTCGCTCACGGGCCGGCACGGACATTCCGACGCCGGTGCTGGACAGAACGCCGGGAATCTGTTCGATCCTGAAAGCATAGGCGGAATGGGGCTCGCCGGCGCGCTGACCCACATCCATTCGTCCTACGCGCTCGCCGCGTCGCTGTCGGCGCTCAGGGAGAAGGGCAAGGCGCGATCGATTTCTCGCACATCGCTGCTGACCGTGAACAACATGGCCGCGGAGATGACCGACTCGCAAAGCTACCATGCGCGTATCGTGGGCACGGAGGTGGCGGCGCTAGAGGAGGTCTCCGCCGGCACGTCGCTCCAGATCAAACCGCGCATTCTGCCTTCGATCGCGACGAACGTGCCGAACCAGATATGGCTGGCGATCGAACTGGACGACGGCGGCTTCGAGACGATCACGGTCGACGCGATGCCGATGACGCGTTCGTCGACCCTCCAGACGCAGACGGCGGTGTTCGAAGAGGAATCCATAATGCTCGCCGGATATCTGCGGGACATCGAGGAGGACGCCGGATGGGGAATACCGTGGCTCCGCGACATCCCGTGGATCGGATGGCTCTTCGGCGGCAAGTCCACGCGCAGCGAGACGGTGCAGCGCATGTTCGTGATGACGCCGCATATCGTCGATCTCGACAAGGAGATGCTCGCGCGCCTCCAGGCGGCGCGGTTGCGGGACATCACCGAGGCGGAGTCGATGCAGGACGATGCGGAAGACAGCGACGACGAGCGCGAGCGGCGCGATCTCGAGCGCAGGCACAACCGCGAGCGCCGGCGCGAAAAGACCGAGGACGCGCTCGAACGCCGCAAGGCGGAGCTGGAGCACGAGAAGACGATGAGGCAGATCGACCGCAAGCTCGGCAGGCGCGAGCTGTCGGAACAGGTCGACGAGTGGGAGGAGCAGGAGAAACGGGCCCGGTCGGTGCTGTTGCGCGACGGCTATCTGGAACGTGAAGGGGCAACGGACACTACGAAGACCGAAGAATGAACGGTGCGGCGACGATAGAGGGCGGCTTCGCAAAAGTCGGAGCGGGACTGTGGCTGGCGGGCCGCGGCCAGCCGGCGGCTTTCTCCGGCTCCGCCGCGCGCCGCCGGCGCGCAGGATGGCGCGTGCGCGACAGAAGCGCGCTCGATCTCATCGAGACCAGCGCAGAGGCAAGATTCTCCGATTCGTCGCGTCCGTTTCTGACGCACATCCAGTGCGCGGCACCGGTTTTCGCGGTATCCGGCAAGGTGCTCGTCGCGCCGGCTTCGGCGAGGAAAGACGCCCATCTCATAAGACTTGTCCCAATGAGCGCGCGCAATGCGTTGTGCGTTACGGAGTTCCGCGAGGAATGGACGGTCGCGGCCACGGCGTCGCGCACGGCTCGGGTTCCGCTCGCGGATGGGGAGACGCTGTCGGTACGCCCCGGCGCTGTCGTGGCGTGGACCGGCGGTACGCCGACCGGATTCTGCCCCAGACTCTCGCTTTTGGACATGCTGTTGCCGCGCGGGCCGCGCGATTTGCTTTTCACTTTCTACGGTCCCGGCATCGTGTGGATAGAGGGCGCAGGGGGTCCGTCTTCGGCCTTCAAGCCGTCGGTTGCCTGCAGGGGGGCGTATGGCGTTTGACGCGGCGCAGATACTGAGGCAGACGTACGCGGCCGGAGCGGAGGCGGCGAGATTGCGCGAGGCTGCAGAACCGCCGCGTATGTCGGAACCGGTGATGCGCGGAGAGCTGATGGGAACTGCGTTTGCGGTAGAGGCTGATCCGTCGGCGGAACTGGCTGATTCGATGGAGGAGTTGTCGTTCCAGTTCGAAGAGAAGGCGGCGAAGAGGGCGGGCGAACGCAAGCTCGGCGAGATGCAAGGTCCAAGATCGGCGCTCGTCAAAGCGGTAGAATCGTGGATGGCGACGATGCCGGACATGCCTGGCCGAGAATTCCTCGCCGGGGTTTTGCGCAATTTGCGCGGTGCCTTTGCCGCCGGAGAAACACCGTCCGAACGCGATCTTCTCAGAGAACTCTCACGAGGATCCACCGACCCCAGCCACCAGTTCGCCATGCTCGATATTCTCGAGCAGGCGTTCGGCGAGGGCGAGGAGGCTTTGCGCGAGTTCGTGGCCAAGGCCAAGACGGCGTTGGCGGAAGAGCGCGGAAGCGAAATACGCGCCGGCATAAACCTTGCCGAAGAGGTGAATGTCCGTGCGACAACGCCAGAAGAGATGCGCGAACTCAGGGACATGTATCGCAGCGAGATCGCCGGGTTCACGAAACCGCAGGATTGCTTTAGGTCGTTGCTTGCCTCGCGCGGCGCGGAGGGGATCAAGGCCGCGATAGATTTTCTGATCGCCGGTTGCGGGGCTGACTTGAAATCTTCATCTCCGTCGATGGATGCCGTTGCGCTCGGGCGAATATTGACGGATCTGCAATGCGTGCAGGTTCTTGAGACGGTGCTCGAGTCGTTGACTTTGCTCGGCGAACGCATGGGAGCGCAGTTCGGGGAGCGGTGTCTTTTGAATGGGGAGCAGATGGCCGGGCGCGTGCTCGATTTCACCGAGCAGTCATTCGTCGCACCTCCGGGCATTGCGGCGTTTATCGCCGATTGCGGAATCGCGGCGCTGATCGCTCGCATGGATTTCGCCCGCGAACTCACTTCGCTTTTCAGAAAACTATCGCCGCGGCTTTTCGCGAAGGAGGGCGACCGATTGCGGCTCGTCGATGCGGCGCAGGAGCATCTCGACGATCTGATAACCGAAGAAAACGAACAGGAAGGAGGCGCTCCGTGACCCCGCCCGCGTGGATGAGCGCCGTAGTGCGCGATTTTGGCCGCGCCGCCGGAATAGATTCCCTCTCGCTGAACGGGCGCGGAGCGGCAGTGCTGAAATTCGAAAACGGATTCTCGTTGCGTTTCGAGTACATCGGCGAGGAGTTGGCGGTCGCGATGACCGCGCCAACCGCCGACATTAGGCGGCTGCTGTCGTTTTCGCATCCAAGGGCGCGGTATGGCTTTCGCGTCAGGACGGGGATCGTTCCGAAGACGCGCGATGCGGTTTTGGCGATACGTCTCGAGGAGCGCAACGTTACGCTTCCGCGTCTCAGCGCGGCATTTGAATTGCTTTGGCGGCTTGCCGGAGAGGCGGGGGGATTGTCATGGGCGTAAGCGTTTCGAGAACGGCCGACCCTCTGAAGTTCGACGTCGGCATCGGCAGTGCCGGATACGCAGACGTGATCGCGCCGGTCGCCGGCGAGCCGCAAAAGGCGCTTCTCCCGGGCACGACGACAGTGTCGCAGGCGCTTGACGAAATTTTTCCTCCCGATCGCGGCGTCGGAGGGGATATCATGCGTTCGCTTGTGGCTGGCAATTCCGCCGCTTTGCGTACGCCGGGCGGATTCTCTGATTCTGCCCGGCGGGCGGTTCGCGCACTGCGCGAACGTGGCACGAAGACCGCCGCAGCGGCGGCCCGCGAAATCGAAAATCTGCTCGCGGATTCGGATCTCCTCGAGCGATGCCGTCTGGCGCTGCTGGAGACATAATGAGACTTTTGAACATTTCCGGAGTTTTCTCGCGATTCGGCGATCTGGTGCTCGCCGTCCTTGTCGTATGCATAATCGGGCTGCTTATAATACCGCTGCCGACGCCGGTAGTGGACCTTTTGATCTCGATCAACTTGACGATTTCGACGGTCATGCTCATGCTCTCGCTGTATTTGCCGAGGGCGCTCGCATTCTCGACATTTCCGTCGATGCTGCTTTTCACGACACTCTATCGGCTAGCGCTGAACGTGACGACGACGCGGCTCATCCTGCTCAAGGCCAATGCCGGCGAGATAATCTATACATTCGGAAATTTTGTTGTCGGCGGGAATTTCGTTGTCGGTGCGGTGATATTCCTAATTATCACGATTGTGCAGTTCGTCGTGATCGCCAAGGGCGCGGAACGGGTCTCTGAGGTCGCGGCAAGATTTACGCTCGACGCCATGCCCGGCAAGCAGATGTCAATCGACGCGGATATGCGCGCGGGCGCCATCGATCAGGAAACGGCGACTCAACGCAGAAATGAACTGACAAAAGAATCCCAGCTCTACGGCGCGATGGATGGTGCGATGAAATTTGTCAAGGGCGATGCGATCGCCGGTTTGATCATGACATCGATCAACATCATCGGCGGCATCTGCATCGGTGTGTTCATGAACGGGAAGGATGTCGGCTGGGCCGTGAACAAATACGGCATTCTCACGGTCGGAGACGGACTGGTTTCGCAGATTCCGGCGCTTCTGGTCTCTATAACGTCAGGTGTCATTGTGACTCGCGTCGGCGACATTGACAACAAACCGCTCGGCCAGGATATCGTCAACCAGTTTTTCGCACAGCCCAAAGCGATTCTTCTCGGCGCGGTGATGCTCGTGGCGATTGGACTTATACCTGGTTTCCCGAAGATCCAGGTGTTCGGTCTTGCGGCGTTCGTCGCGCTTGTCGGCTGGAGTCTTGTCGCGAAAGCGAAAATCGCCGCCGCGCGCGCCGCGAAAGCGGACGATCCGCTTGCTGCGGCCGCTCCGTCGGAAGGTAACGTGCCGCGACCGAAGAAAAAGGACGGCGACGACTTTTCGATGGTTACTCCACTTACGGTAGACATAGATGCCGACATCCGCGGCGCACTAACGTACGACGCGCTGAACGAGCAAATCATGTCTGTTCGTCGAGCGCTCTACCGCGATCTCGGTGTGCCGTTTCCCGGCATCAATCTTTCGCTTGACCCTGCTTTGAGCGATGGAAGGTACCGCATTCTCGTCAACGAGGTTCCTGTTTCGGAAGGTGCGCTTAGGAAGGGGTGCATCTTCGCGCTCGAAGAACCGGAAAACCTTTCCGCCACCGGTGTCGCGTTCGAAACCGGCAAGCCGTTTCTTCCCGGATACGAGACATGTTGGGTGCGGGAATCGGAAAAGCCGCGTCTCGACGAAAGCGGCATACGCTCTTTGGACATCGGCGGCGTCCTCACCTACCATCTCTCCGGCGTCCTCAGACGCTATTCGCACGAGTTCCTTTCGCTGCAGGAGACGCGCATTCTCTTCGACCACATGGAAAAGGAGGCGCCGGAGCTCGTCAAGGAGGTGCAGCGCGTGTTGCCGCTGCAGAAGATCACCGACGTCCTCCAGCGTCTCGTGCAGGAAGACATCTCCATCCGCGACCTGAAGCGCATAACGCAGACGCTGATCGAGTGGGGACAGAAAGAAAAAGATTCCGTGCTTCTCGTAGAATACGTACGCGCGGCGCTGTCGAGATACATCTCCTACAAATTCTCGGGCGGACAGAACATCGTCGCGGCGTATCTGCTCGACCCGTCTCTGGAGGAGAAGATCAGAAAATCGGTGCGGCAGACTTCCGGCGGCAGCTATCTTGCGATGGATCCGGCGACGGTCCGCTCCATACTGGCCGTCGTCAAGCGCACCATAGGCGATCTCGCCAAAATACCGCAGAAACCGGTGATCATCGTTTCGGTCGACATCAGACGCTATTTCCGCAAAATAATCGAGAAAGACTACTACGAACTGCCGGTTCTGTCGTTTCAGGAGCTTAGCGCGGAAATAAACATCCAGCCTCTGGGGAGGTTGAAGCTGTGAAGACGAAAGTCGAGGGTCGAAAGGCGAAATGAATTTTCTGCTGAAGATAGTCGAAGGTCCGAACAAGGGCGCGGAAATCGCCCTTGTCGCTGGCGTGGCCGTGACGGTCGGCAAAGGCGACGGCTGCGATGTCGTGCTCGCGGATCCTACGTTGCCGGAAAAGCCGATCGAAATCGAAGCGTCGGTGGACGGCGTGACTGTGGACGGCGAGCCGCTGAATCCGTTCGTGGTCAGGACTTCCGGCGCGACATCGTTTGCCGTCGGACCGGTGGACACTCCATGGGACGAACTCAAGTGGGCGAACGCCGAATCCGAGAAGGTCGAAAGTCCCGAACCCGAGGCCGCGAAACTGGAAGCGGAGAAAGCTCAGGCCCCGGAAGGGAAGCAGATCGCTGGCAGAAGGCACGGCGGATGTTTCGGCTGTCTCTTTGCGCTACTGCTGCTCGTTCTGGCCGTAGCCGCCGCCTTTCTGTTTTTCGGAGGCAGAATCAAAGAAACCGACTGGTGGAGACGCGTATGGCGTTTCAACGGATCCGCCGCGCCGGAGTCTGTCGCGGAACCGGAGGTCTTCTTGGGTGACATTGCCGCAAAGTACGGGCTTTCGCTTGCCGAATCAAATGGCGCTGTGCGGATATCCGGCGATCTCAAGACCCGCGCCGAGCGTTTGCGTGCGACCGCCGAAATCTACGCGGTGCGGCCGGGGGCGGAGTTGGATATCGCAGACGACGAATCGTTTCGCGCGTCGGCGGACGACGCGCTTTTCACGCTTACCGAAGGCGCGCTGAAGGTGTCCGTCGCGACAAACCGTTTTCTGCGCGTCGCCGGGTCGTCACTTTCGGCGCTGTCTTTGAAACGTACGCTGGAAGCGCTCAACGCGGATCTTCCGAAACTGCGCGGAGTCGACGTTTCCGGAGTGATTGTCGGGGCGGCCGCCGGCGTGGACGACGGGCAGACCGGCGAAGACGGGCGGCCGGCGTCGCGCCCGCGCCGTTCCGCGGCAGGAGGCAAATCGCCGCAGTTTCCGGTCTGCGGGATTCTGACAACGCCGTATCCGTGTCTCGTTTTGCGCGACGGGAGGCGCATCATGGAGGGCGCCGCGCTCGGCGACGGCGTGATCGTCGAAATCGGCGCTGACAGCGTCGTACTCACCAATTCGGCCGGGAGGTTCACATGGAGACCGTGATGGAGCCGACGAGACTCATGGAGATCGAGAAGGAACTCGCCGGGCCGCAGAAGGATGCCGCGCTTGCGAAGTACGATGCGGTTCTCTCCGCGTTGGGGGGGAGAATCGATGCGGCGATGAAGACGGGGCTATCGCCTGACGAGTACCCGAAGGTGGAGGAACTGAGGAACGCCAACATCCTCGCACGAAAGATTTTGCGCTTGACCGTTCGGGTGGACGGATAGGCGCGAAAAACGGAGCCACAAAGGCGACGTTCAACAACACGACAAGAAAGGAAACAAAAATGGCAACTCAATCACCACTCCAGCCGATAAGCGACAACATTCCGAGCCCAAGCCTCAAGCTTCAGCAGCGCCACTACGAGCGCGTTGCGGCCGGTTCTATCGAAGGCGGCAACTTCATCCATACCGATTCGGTGTACAACGCCCTGTTCAACGCCGCGTCTGCCATGGAAGCCCGCTTGAAGGAGTCGCTCGAGAACTATCAGCAGCACCCCGACGTGCAGGCGAACCTCCAGCAGCTGCAGTACGACCTGCAACAGTGGAACCTCGCGCTCACCACGATGACGAACATCAACAAGAACATGGGCGACGCGCTCAACTCGATCGCCTCCAACTTCCGTTAATGTTCGACCTCTCTGGAGAAGAGGCGAGATTGCTGTTGAACGTCGCGCTAATGGCGACAGGGCAGAACCGCTTCCGGTCCGCCGCGAAAATTCTCGCGGCGCTGGGGCGGTTCCGCCCGGAGGAGGCGTCCGTCGCCGTTGCGAACGCCATCCTTTTTATCAGCATGACGGACTTTCAGGGCGCTGTGGACTACATCGACCGCGATGCCTTGCAGAAGTTTCCGTCCTCGGCCATGCTCAAGGCGTTCAAGGGCATGGCGCTATTGAGAATGAACCGCGGCGCCGAGGCGATGATTCCGCTTGAAGAAGCGGCATCCGACACCGCCGATCCGGCGGCGGCGCAGCTTGCAAAGGATTTGATGACATGACAGAAGCGATGATTGTGGAGGCCGTGCGCGCGGCAAGGCCGGTTGCGGTGTCTGGTCAGCAGGCATCTGGCTCTGCGGCTCCAGTCGCCGATCCGGCGGCGGTGGAGAGGTTCCGGGCGGCGATGGGAGCCACCGGTCCCGGCGCGGTGTCGCAGGCGGATCCGATTCCGTTTGCGAGCGAGGCGGCGGCCGCATGGCGGTCGGCGCAGGCGAACAACCAGGGAATATTGCACCGGATCCGCGCTTTGTCGCGGCTTGGCGGATTGCATGGACCGTCCGCCGGCGAAATGGTGGAGTTGCAGTACGAGGTGATGAATCTCGCGTTTCAGCAGGAAGTCGTGGCCAAGGTCGCCGACAAGTCGTCCAATGCGATCCAGACCCTGATCAAAAACCAGTAGGGTGCAGGCAAAGTCAGAAAGGTTTGAAGCCATGGGGAAGACAGCGAGGTGCACAGTTGCCGCAGCGGTGCTGCTTTTTGCGGGATGCGACAGGGAGACGACGTTGCACGCGGGGCTGGAGGAACGGCAGGCCAATCTCGTGATGGCGGCGCTCCTCGACGAGGGGATCGGATGCCACAAATCGCCTGGCGAGGAAGGCACATGGAACGTGTCGGTAGTCGAGTCGCGGTTCGCCGACGCGGTGAATCTGCTTGACAAGGCGGGACTGCCGCGCAACGACCATCAGGGCATCGGCGAAGTGTTCAAGAAGACCGGAATGATTTCCTCTCCGAGCGAGGAACGCATCCGTTTCATGGATGCGCTGGCGCAGGATCTCGCGAAAACGATCTCGGGCATCGACGGTGTCGTTGACGCCCGCGTCCATGTCGTTCTGCCGGAGAACGACCCGTTTGCCAGGCATGCGCTGCCGTCGTCGGCGGCGGTGGCGATACGTTCGCGCTGGGATGCGGATCTGACAGACGTAGTTCCGTCTGTGAAGGGCCTGGTCAAAAACGCCATCGAGGGTTTGCAGTACGAAAAGATAATGGTGACTGTGTTTCGCGACAGTCCGCCGAATAAACGGTAGGACGGCGCAAGGGATATGCCGGAAGACGAGAGACAGTTTCTGCTGACGGCCGTGTGGCTATTCATGCGGCATGGAAGACGCGATCGCGCGCTCGCAGTGTGCGAAGCGATTCGCGAGGCCGATTCCTCCGACGGAACGGCGGCGATGGCGCTGGCGGATCTGCTTCTTGCTCGCGGCGAGGCGAAGAAGGCGATCGAGGTTCTGCGCGAGGCCGACATCCCGCCGGAACTGTACCGTGCCGAGGCGGTTTTGGAGACGCGCGCACTGCGCACGCTCGGCAGGAAACGCGAGGCGGACGCACGATGGCGCAGACATCTGGAGTCGGCGAAAGGCTCTGGAAGAAAATGGGTTTGATCCGGATCCGGACAATGAAAGAGGATGGCTGAAAAGACGGATATAACAATGGACGATGCGAGAGCGCTTGTGGCGGACAAGGCGCTCTGGCCGATTGTACGCGATTTTCTCTTCTGCGATTTCGCTCTGCAGATTCACGAAAGCTGGCTGGAGTCCGGTGGTGTGAAAGTCGAATACCCCGAAAGCGTCCGCGTAAAGTCGTGGATTCTTGGAAAACTGGGCGTCGAGCCGTGCTTCCATGTTTTCCCGAAAGACGACTGGAGCCGGCTGCTTCTTCTCGACGGGCAGACGCTCGAGTCGCTTGCGAAGTGGCTAGGCGCGCTGGTCTGCGCCGAGCCGTTGCGCCGCGTGACCGGTGGCGCGGCGGTTCGCGAGCTTAAATCGGCTCTTCCGGGAGTCTATCCGGAAGTGTTTGGATATACGATGTATTTTGGAGGCGCGAAGGCGGAAAACGCGAGCGTCGAAGATTCTGGAAGCGTCATCCGCGCTGG
This sequence comes from Kiritimatiellia bacterium, assembly GCA_017959645.1. Classification (GTDB taxonomy): domain Bacteria; phylum Verrucomicrobiota; class Kiritimatiellia; order RFP12; family UBA1067; genus UBA1067. Next base: position 3,216 of record JAGDAE010000250.1, on the reverse strand, counting down.
GTGTCGCATGTTGCTGTCGTTTGTCGAAGGCGTGCCGGAACCGCTGTTGCGACGTCTGGCGCTCAAGTTGCCGCAGAGCTGGCCGATATCCGTCCCGCCGTCTTTCGTCCCGCCGTCTTTCAATCTGCCGCTTCTTCTGAAGCTGCGTTTCCCGGAGGCGTATTCGCTATGTTGCTGATAGAAAAACCGAATTTCAAGCTTGCTTCCGACAGACGTCTGGTCAAGGTGTCGGAGATTGCGACTGTCGGAACTGCCGTCGAGATCGTGGCTGCCGCCGAGACCGAGACCGCCCGCATTCGCGAAGAGGCGAAGGCTGCGTACGAGTCCGAAAAAAGGCGCGGCTACGACGAGGGGATTCAGGCAGGGAAACTCGAGACGGCGATGAGGAAGCTCGAACAGATCGACCAGTCGGTCGCGTTCATGGAAAGCGTCGAGCGGAAGATGGCAGACGTAGTCATGAAGGCGCTGCGGTCATGCGTAGAGGAGATAGGCGACGAAGAGATGGTCGTCAACATCGTCCGCAAGACGATGAAAGCCGTGATCCGCACACAGCGGCAGGTTACGCTCAAGGTCGCGCCGGAGGCGGTGGGGGCGATCAAGGAGCGCATCGAAAAACTCAGAGCCGACTATCCGACCGTCGATTCGTTCGACGTGGTCGAGGATCCTCGCCTGAAAGGTCCGGCCTGCATTCTGGAGACGGAAGCCGGCGTCGCCGATGCCTCCGTCGAAACTCAGCTTGCGGCTATCGAGCGATCTTTGAAGCGGCACATATCCAGAGAACGGTCGGAGGCGCCGAAACCATGACCACGCCGTTCGACTATATCCCTGCCGTGCTAGACCGTGCGGTTGAAGACGCACAGCCCATCGACGTAAAGGGCAAGGTCGTCCAGGTCGTCGGCACGATCGTCAAAGCGTCGGTGCCAGGCGTCAAGATCGGCGAGATATGCATTCTCCGAAATCCGTGGGAGGAGCAGGAGGTTCAGGCGGAAGTAGTCGGATTCACGAAAGACGCTGCGCTTCTCACGGCGCTCGGCCCGATGATCGGAATCTCCGCCGAAACCGAGGTGATACCCACGCGGCGCGAGCAGACGGTGCCGGTCGGCGGACATCTTCTCGGCCGCGTGCTGGACGGTCTCGGCCGGCCGATGGATTCCGACACGAAAGGTCCGCTCCGTCCCGATGGCTACTATCCCGTCTACGCTTCGCCGCCGCCCCCGTTGGAACGCAGGATAATCTCAAAGCCCATTTCCCTCGGCATTCGTGCGATTGACGGGCTTCTCACGTGTGGCGAGGGGCAGCGTTTGGGGATATTCGCGGCGGCTGGCGGCGGAAAATCCACGCTGCTCGCGTCGATCATCCGCAACACCGAGGCCGAGGTCACGGTTCTTGCTCTCATCGGCGAGCGCGGCCGCGAGGTCAGGGAATTTATCGAAAAGGATCTCGGTCCCGAGGGTTTGAAGAAGTCGGTTGTGGTTATTTCGACTTCGGACCGTCCTGCCATGGAACGCCTGAAGGCGGCGTATGTCGCCACGTCTATCGCCGAATCGTTCCGCGATCGAGGAATGAAGGTTCTTCTGCTGATGGACTCGGTCACGCGGTTCGGTCGCGCCCAGCGAGAGATCGGTCTCGCCGCGGGGGAGCCGCCGACGCGGCGCGGATTCCCGCCGAGCGTCTTTACGGAACTTCCGAAGCTTATGGAGCGGGCTGGAAATTCGTCAAAGGGGTCCATTACTGCGCTCTATACGGTTCTTGTCGAGGGTGACGACATGACCGAGCCGATAGCCGACGAAACCCGCTCCATCCTCGACGGGCATATCATTCTTTCGCGGAAACTGGCGCAGATGAACCATTATCCGGCCATAGACATTCTCGCCTCCGTTTCGCGATGCCAGTCGGCGATCATCCCGAAAGACCACAAAGCCGCTGCGGCGAAGCTGCGCAAGTTGCTCGCAAAGTACGCAGAAGTGGAGTTGTTGCTGAAGATTGGCGAGTACAAGAAAGGCTCCGATCCGGAGACCGACGAGGCAATCGACAAGAACGGCGCGGTCAACGCATATCTCAGGCAGGGGCTGGACAAACGTCCGTCGTACGCCGACGCGATAGAGGGTCTCAAGAAGGCGGTGTCGTAATGTCCTACATTCTCCAGCCGCTTCTGTCGATACGCGCGATGCGCGAGGACCGCGCAAGTTGCGAACTGTCGGCAGCGCGCAGAGATCTTGCGGATGCAGAGGCGGCGCTTGAGGCAAGAAAACGCGATCTTGCGTCCTACGAGGAGACGAAAGAAGAACGGCGCGACCGGATATACGAGGCTATAATCGGGCGCGCAGTCAGCCGCGAGCAGATAGATCTGGCCAATGCCGGCGTGGCCAGGATCGACGAGGAGGGCGCTCTCAAGGTCGACAATGTGGCGCGTGCCGATGCGGAACGGAGGAATCGCGAGATGGCGGTCGAGACCGCCAAGGGCAATCTCGCGTTGGCGATGAAGAACAGGACTAAGATCGACGAACACAAAAGCGTCTGGATCGCGGTTGAGGCGGCGGAAGACGAGCGCCGCGCCGAAGGAGAACTCGAGGATTTTGTTGTGAGGAAACCTGAAATATGACCGTGGACGCGATAGCATCCAGCTTGGGCATTGGGCCGCTTTCGTTTCCGTTGGCGATGGAGGACGTTTCTGGTCTTGTGCCGTCGTTCGCAGGACGGAACGTTTCGCGCGATGCGGATACAGCGCCGGAATCGCCGGATGCTATCCGGTGTTTCGAGCATGCGATGTCTGCCGGCCGTACATCTTCATGTGCGAAGGATCCGCTTCGCGTCTTTCGGGAGGCTGCAGGTGTCCGGAATTCCGTCGAAGAGCCGACCGAGGTCGAAAAACGGGTGCCTGTCGCCGCGAAGCCGACAATTGCCAGAGAGCCGTCCATAGCCGACAATGATGAATGCGCAACGGTCGTCGAACCAGTTGTATCCGGAAAATCTTCTGTTGTCGGGGAGCCGGTTGTCGTGTCGAACATTGGAAGTTGTGATGACAATGAAATGGTCACGGCCGTCGGGCGACCTATTGTCGTTGAAAGGTATGTCGTTGCAGACAAGCCGGATGTCAAACGGCATGTGGTCGCAGAAACTCCGGTTGCGGTTGAAAAGCCTGTCGTGGCAGAAAGACCGATTGCGATGCCTGTCGCTGCGAATCCGACGTCGGTCGACGAGTCTGTATCGGTTGCC
>JAGDAE010000026.1 GCA_017959645.1 Kiritimatiellia bacterium | reverse complement strand
GGGTGGTCATCGGGATGGAGGATATGCCTGCATCGGGATGTCTTTCGGGTTTGAGGCGACGCACGATTTTTTCAATTCGGCGACACAGGCTGCCGGGAATATGATATAATACCGGACGTGAAACGGGGAACGACACAGCCGCTCTTCAAATCGCGCCGGCGACCGGCGCGGACGGCGAACCGTTCGCTTTATATCGACGAAAAGGGGCGGGCAATGTTCCGTGCGCGAGCATCCGTGTTTGCGGCAACAGTTCGCGAAAGTGAACGAGTATGTGCGGTATCGCCGATGTTGTATACCCACGACGGCAACAAAAATGTCTCGGAATTGGTTTCGTTGGTTGATGAAGAGATTTGCGCACATTACGAATACGCACCGTTTGGCGTGGTACGTATCATGCAAGGCGAAATTGCTTCGGCTAACCCTTGGCGCTTCTCGAGCGAATATGCCGAGAATGATACATCTCTTGTGTACTACAATTATCGTCACTATAGGCCTTTGTTTGGGAGATGGTGTTGCAGGGATATGTCTGAGGAAGATAGTGTAAACTATTGTCTGTAAATTCACTTTCAACGATGTTGACGTAAGGAAATACCGATTGGCAAGAAGAAATAGACGCAAGACCGATTATGAAGTCGCTCGCCTGATTTTTATCCTGTTCGTCATAGGAGCGATTTACTGCTCTACGGCGGGAAAGTTCATAGACTGGGTCAATATCTTCAAGGTGATCAAGGTGATTTGCGACGTCGTCATTGGATGCATCGTTGTGACGCTGGGCGTGTTATTCTTGCGTTGGCGTTTTTCCGGGAAACGCAGGACGATTCCACCGCTTTCGCACAGAGGTGTTCCCGTGCCGCGATCGGGCTCCTCCGAAAGTGCGTCGTCTGGCTGGGGCGGAGGAGTGGTCGACAACGGCAGTGAATCCGCAGTGCGTCCGCGATATTGCGGCTACGCCGCTTCTGCTGGGCGTTTTGATGTCGACATCAAAGCGTGGTCGGGTCCCCGCGACGCCGCCGAGGAGATTGGACGTGCCGGGGAAATTAGGTTGTCACGTTTGCTGGCCGCCGAACTCGGTGATTTCAACTACCAGATCGTCGATAATGTGTACCTTCCGCTTAATGACGGGACTACGACCCAAATCGATCACATCGTGGTTTCAAAATTCGGTGTGTTCGTGGTCGAGACCAAAAACTACAAAGGATGGATTTTCGGGGTCAGGGATTCGAAGGTGTGGACGCAATCGTTGTCCGGGCGGAGAGGGCGCAGCGTCAAGCATGTCTTCCAGAATCCCCTCCATCAAAATTACAAGCACCTTTGCGCGCTGGAAGAACAGGTCGGAATTCCGAGGAGTGCGATGAAGGCGGTGATCGCGTTCTCGGACGACGTGAAGTTCAAGACGGAGATTCCGGCCGAAGTGCGCCATTTCAGCGGTGTAGCCAGCTACATCAAAAGCTTTCAGATCCAAGCGATAAAAGATAGCCAAATCGACGAAATCGTCTCCACGCTCCGCGACTGGGACGCGAGCGTATCCGATAGGCAGCGGAGCAAACACGTGGCGAATCTCAGGATGAAACATGCCAAATTCGGCATCTCGGAGTGCAAGAAGTTCGCTCCGAATGGGAATCCACTGTGTCCGGTCTGCGGGTCGGTGATGGTTTCCCGTCGCCGCAAAGATGGTTGTGGCGACTTCTGGGGTTGTTCCAGTTATCCTCGCTGCCACTGTATCGTAAACGAGGAATAACGCTACCTGATTCGTCAAGTGGGATGTGCACCAGATAGCCGGCGGTCGTTTTAAGCTCTACAATTTGCAGTAGTTCCAGAAAATCTCTTTCATTATGCATATAAGAGATTTTGCCCCTGTCGCGCGCCGGATTTGAAGACGTCGTTGTCCGGTCTTTGGGGAAGACCGCCGGGGAGGCGTGAAAACCTCGGTATGCAAGGATCGAAACCGCGGCATGGAAGCAACGAAAAGCCGAAAGGCGGGTATCGGCATTCCAAACGGCTTGCACGTCCTCCATGGCGGCGGGCGAAACACCTCGGCATGGACAGTCATGGTAAGGAAGGTGCATTTTATTCTGGACTTCACAGGGAATAGGTTGTGTTTGGAATGCTGTCCCCGCTCTGGCGGGAAATATGATATGCGGTGTCATGAAATGAGAACGGTGCGAGGCGAGGTTCCAGATAGGGGCTATTATGACACCAGGATGGGGGCTATTATGAGACCCTAATGCGGGATTAAGGAGACCTGTGGAGGGCTATTTTGAGACTTGGGCGCAAAAGCGAGAGGACTGCGGATGGGGATGACGGTTCCTTCGAGAGCAAACGGTTAAGAAGAGAGGATGGCATGAGAAAGCATCGTGCCACAGGGAATCCAAGGGGGCGTCCGTCTCGATTGCCATTTGACCTTCCGGGCCCAAAACCGCTCTTGTCTATTGCCGCCTACACGAGTGAGTGTTTATAGAGGCGAAAGGTTGCCCCACTCGGGTGAAAATATGGTATAATACGCGCATGACCGACAGACTGCAGAATATCCTTTCGCACGCCGGGGTCGCGTCCAGACGCGGCGCGGCGGCGATAATCGAGTCCGGACGCGTTACGGTCGACGGGCTGGCCGTGCGCGAACCCGGCGCGCGGTTCGACGCCGGAGCGGCCGAAATCCGCGTCGACGGCAAGGCTATCCGGCAGCGCGAGGCGAAGCGCACGATCATGCTCTACAAACCTGCCGGCACGCTGTCGTCGATGTCGGATCCTTTTGGCGGGCGCACGGTCGCGGACATCGTCAAGACCCCCGAGCGGCTCGTGCCGGTCGGCCGGCTCGACAAGGACAGCGAAGGGCTGCTGCTGATGTCCAACGACGGCGATCTCACGCTCAGGCTTACCCATCCGCGCTATGGGCACGAGAAGACGTATGTCGTCCGGGTAGCCGGACGCTGGAGCGCGGAAAAGCTCGCGACGCTTCGCGGACCGGTGACGATGCCTGACGGCTATACGGTGCGTCCGGTTCCGGTAAAGGTGCTCGAGACGCGCGCAGACAATACGGCGACGCTGGAGTTCCGGCTGCGCGAAGGCCGCAAGCGCCAGATACGCTACATGTGCTCGGCGGCGCATCTGGTCGTCCTGTCCCTGAAGCGCGTGGCGATCGGCGGGCTGCGGCTGGACGCGCGGCTCAAGAGCGGAGAGTGGCGCGATCTGACGCCGGCGGAAATCGGGATGTTGACGGAATCGCGAGACGCGAGGCCGGGAAATATGATATAATAGAAAGATATGAAAACCGCAAAAACCATTGTTGTCGCGACGGCGCTGGCTTGCGCCGGCGCGTTCGCCGAAACCGAGAGAATCCGACTCGACAAGGGGTGGAAGTTCCGCCTTGACGGGGAGAGCGAGTTCAGGGAGGTTACGGTTCCCCACGACTGGTCGGTCGAATACGCCCCGTACGCCGAGGCGCCGTCGAGTTCGGGCGGCGGATTCTACCGGTGCGGGAAGGGCGAGTACGTTCTCGAGGGAGTGGCGGGCGAAAAAGACATCGCCGGCAACATTTCGCTCTACTTCGAGGGCGTGTACCGCGATGCGACGGTGTATCTCAATGGCGAGCAGATCGCGAGAAGCCCCAGCTACGGGTATCTCTGGTTCCGTGTCGATCTGACAGGGCGCCTTCGCGCCGGACGCAACGTCCTTCGCGTCGAGGTCGACAATTCGAAGCAGTCCAACTGCCGCTGGTATTCGGGGTCGGGAATCTTCCGCAACGTCTGGTTCGAGCGCCGAGGAACCGAATACGTCGTGCCGGATACGGCGTTCGTGCGCTGCGAGAACGTCAGCGAAGAGAGGGCGGACGTGATCGTTACCGGAATCGTCACCAATACGCTCGAAAAGACGTCGAGAGAGGAGACTATGCGCTTTGCGGTCGAAAAGCCGCAGCTCTGGTCGCCGGAGAATCCGCATCTCTACACGGTCGACTTCCACGGCGAGAAGCTGCGCTACGGCATTCGCAAGGTGGAGTGGAGCAAGGACGGCTTCATGCTCAACGGCAAGCCGGTCATACTCCACGGCGCGTGCGTCCACCACGACCACGGCCCGCTCGGCGCGGCATCGCACGACGAGGCGGAGATACGCAAGGTTCGCCAGCTCAAGGCGGGCGGGTTCAACGCGGTCAGAACCAGCCACAACCCGGTCTCTAGCGCGTTTCTCGACGCGTGCGACGAGGAGGGCATTCTTGTCATGGACGACATGTTCGACGGCTGGAAGGCGGAGAAGAATCCGTTCGACTACGGCTCCACGTTCGCAGACGAGTGGGAATTCTACCTGAGGACGATTATCGCGCGCGACCGGAACCATCCGTCGATCGTGATGTGGTCGATCGGCAACGAAGTCATGGAGCGCACCAGCCCGTGGGCGGCTGAACAGGCCGGGAAGATGGCGGCCGTATGCCACGAGATGGTTCCTGGCATGCCGGTCACCTCGGCGCTCTGTTCGTGGGGCGGAACGCCTGAATGGCAGGCGCAGGACAATCTCGCGTCCAAGCTCGACATCGTCGGCTACAACTACATGGATTCGGAAGTGGCGACCGACCGCGAGCGCTTCCCCGACCGCTGCATGGTCATGACCGAGACGTATCCGATACGGCTCGTCGAAATGTGGCGCCTTTGCCGCGACAATCCGTTCATGTTCGGCGAATTCGTCTGGACCGGCATCGACTATCTCGGCGAGGCGACGATCGGGCGCTGGGGCTACGAGGGGGTCGAGGAGATCGGCGACCACTGGGTCGGCAAGCGTTTTCCGTGGCACGGGGGGTACTGCGGCGACATCGACATAACCGGGTGGAGAAAGCCGATTTCGCATCTTCGCGAGACGCTGTGGAACGAGAACGCGCCGACCTATCTCGCGGTCCGCGAGCCGGACGGATGGAAGGGCAAGCTCAATCTTTCGCTGTGGGCGCCGTACATCGCGTGGGAGAGCTGGACTTTCCACGGCTGGGAAGGCAAACCGATAGTCGCCGACGTCTATACGCGCAAGCCGTCCGTGCGGCTGGTGCTAAACGGAAGGACCGTCGAGGAGAAGCGGGTCGACGAGTCAACCGCGTGGACTGCCCAGTTCACGCTTCCGTACGAACCCGGCGAACTCAAGGCCGAGGCGCTCGACGAGGCCGGCAACGTCGTCGAGACTTGCGTGCTCAAGACGGCCGGCGCGATGGCGTCGATACGCTACACGAGCGAGCGAATCGGCGATCTCGAATGGGTCGTTGCTGAGGTGGTCGACAAGGACGGAACCCTGTGCCCCGACGCCGAAGTGTACGTCACGTTCGAGGGCGACGTGATCGCGACCGTCTCGGCCAACATGCTCGACAACGAAGTCGCGACCTCCAAGGTCCGCCGCACGTGGCACGGAAGGGCCATGGCGGTAGTCAGGAAGTGAAGGCGGCGCGATGAAGGTTTTGGCGCTTCTTGCGGCCGCCGCGCTTTCGGCGGCTCAGGTTCTCGCCGGCGGCGGCCGGCGGGGGCTGCCGGAGATATTCCGCCCCGGCGATTTCATCCTCTTCCAGGGCGATTCGATAACCGACGGCGGCCGGGCCGGGGACATGAACCACTACATGGGCCACGGCTACCAGACCGAGATCGCCATGCGGTATCTGTCGGCCTTTCCGACGAACGCGCTGACGTTCGCCAACCGCGCCGTGTCCGGCCACACGACCGCCGATCTGCGCGCGCGCTGGCAGACGGATGCGCTCGAAGTGACCAACGGCGAGAACGGATACGCCGCATCGTTCGGGGCCGACGCCGTCGGCCCGCGCACGCCTGATGTCATGTCGCTTCTGATCGGCGTCAACGACCGCTTCTACCGCAACCGCCCGGTCGCCGACTACGAGACGGATCTGCGGTATCTGGTCGAAAGCGCGCTCGAGAAGAATCCGGAGATGAGGATAATTCTCTGCGAGCCGTTCAGGTGCCCGCAGTCGGACGATGTGGAGTTCATGAAAGTGCAGGGTTTCATGGCGCGCCTCGCGCTCGAGAAAGGGCTACCGCTGGTGAAGTTCCAGCGGCTGGTCAACGAGAAGATGCTCGCGCTCAATCCCGACCCCGCGTACTGGAGCTGGGATACGGTGCATCCGACGATCCAGGCGCACATGCTGATGGCCGGGGAGTGGATAAAGACGTTTGCGCGGCATCTGCGCCGACCCGAGACGAATCCGGCGCTGGTTCCGCAGACGAAGCTCGAACAGGATTCCTACGACTGGTACGAACGCCATGCGCGCATACTGCGCGAGCAGAAGGCGATGGATCCGCAGATCGTGTTTCTCGGCGACTCGATAACCCATTTCTGGGCGGGACGCGATTCGATTGGCGGAGACGACGCCGAACCGCGCTGGAAGGAGGCGTTCGGCAGATACCGCACGCTCGACCTCGGCTTCGGCTGGGACCGGACCCAGAATCTGCTCTGGCGTCTCGACCACGGCGAGATGGACGGGCTCGACCCCAGACTTCTCGTGATGATGATCGGGACGAACAACAACAGCGAGACCCCGAATGCGCGCAGGTGCGAAAGCGGCGAGATTTTCGCGGGCGTCGTCGAGTGCGCGAAACGGGCGATGGAGAAGGCTCCCGGCGCCCATCTGGCGCTCTTCGCGATCTTCCCGCGCGGCGAGACGCCGAATCCCGACCGCGAGAACAACGACCGCGTCAACGCGATGCTCGAAGAGTGGGCGTCGCAGCGGGAGAACGTGACGTTTGTCGACATCGGCGGCAGATTCCTCGACGGCGAAGGGAAGATCCCCAAGGAATTGATGGACGACTATCTGCATCCGACCGACGAGGGATACAAGATCTGGGCGGAGGCGCTCGGACCGGTGATCGAGAAATATGTGCGCTGAAAAGACGATGAGAAAAACCGGAGAATTGCGCAAGCTCTCGATATCGAGAGCGTTCACAAAATACGCGGCCGGCAGCGTGTTGGTGAAGTGGGGGAACACCTGGGTGCTTTGCACGGCGTCGGTTTCGGACAAGGTGCCGCCGTTTCTGAAGGGGACCGGCAAGGGCTGGGTTACGGCGGAGTATTCGATGCTCCCGTCGAGCACGCCAGACCGCAAAGACCGGGACATCAAGAAGCTCAAACTCGATTCGCGCTCGGCCGAGATACAGCGGCTGATCGGCCGCGCGTTGCGCTCGGCGGTCGACATGGATCTTCTCGGAGAACGGATGATCACGGTCGACTGCGACGTTCTGCAGGCTGACGGCGGCACGAGATGTGCTTCGATAACCGGCGGAATGGTGGCGCTTGAGGATGCGGTGCGCAAGCTGCTGAAGTCGGGCGAGATCGCGGAAAATCCGCTCGTCTGCCGGGTCGCCGCGGTTTCGGTCGGCGTGTGCGGCGGCAAGCCGACGCTCGATCTCGACTATGCGCTCGATTCTTCCGCCGAGGTGGATCTCAACGTGGTGATGACCGACGGCGGCAGGTTCGTCGAGCTTCAGGGCTGCGCCGAGCACAAACCGTTCGACGATCGTTCGCTCGCTGCGATGATTTCTCTCGCGAAGAAAGGTCTGAAGAGCATCTTCGGCATCCAGCGCAAGGCGCTCGGAGTCAATCGATAAGGCCTTTCGCGCGCAGATCGTCCAACGCTTCCGAAAGCCGTTCTCGGCGTTTTCTTTTCGTGTCGTCAGGGTAGTCGAAAAGCGTCGGCGTGCCGTCGTCGTCGTCGTTGCGCAGCGATCCTACCCCGAAGCCGACCAGTCGTATTCCGCGCGCCGTCGTCTCGCGCGAAAAAAGCTCCAGCGCCGCTTCGCGCAGAGAAATATCGTCTCTCGTCGGCGAAGCGAGCGAGAGTTGGCGCGTCAAGGTGTTGAAGTTCGCGTCGCGCAGTTTCAGCTTCGCCGTCTTCGCCCACCGCTTCCGGCGCCGCAGGCGCATGCCGACTTCGGCCGCCAGTTCGAGCAGTTTCGCCCTTACCGTCTCGCGGTCGTAGACGTCGGCGCCGAAAGTGTGTTCGCGCGAAACCGATTTCTCCTCGGCTTCCTGCCAGTGCACCTCGTCGGAATCGATCCCGAACGAATAGTTCCGCAAAACGCCGGCGAGACATTGCGAGCCGAGTATCGCCGCGAGCGTGCCGACGGGGGTCTTCTGGATGTCTCCGCAGACGGTTATCCCGAACGGCTTCAGCGTCTGCACGGTCTTCTTCCCGATTCCCCACAAGATCGAAACCGGTTTGTTTTCGAGGAATTTCGCGATCTCGTCCGCCTCGAACGGCATTACCGAAAGCCCGTCCGGCTTGTCGAGTTCCGAGCCGATTTTCGCGAGCAGGCGGTTGGGCGCGATGCCGACCGAGCAGGTGACGCCGCATTTCTCCTTCACCGCCTTCCTGAGCGCGTCGCCGAGCGCGCGCGCTCCGCCGTAGAGGTGCGAGCTGCCGGTGATGTCGAGAAACGCCTCGTCGATCGATACGCCCTCGACGAACGGAGTGAAGCTCTCGAAGACCTCGAACGCCTTGCCCGAGACCTCGCTGTACCGCTCCATGTCGGGGCGGACGAATATCGCGTGCGGGCAAAGTTCGTAGGCGGTTCGCGACGGCATCGCGGAGCGGACGCCGAATTTGCGCGCTTCGTACGAGCAGGTCGACACCACTCCGCGCTCGTGCGGACCGGCTCCGACGACAAGCGGCCTGCCGCGCCATTCGGGATGGTGCAGCAGTTCGACGGACGCGAAAAACGCATCCATATCGACATGTAAAATCGTCGCCATGCGTACAGTATAGCAAAAGTTTGGTATAATATGCCGCATGAACGACATGAAAAACATCGACGGTGTGTATTTCGACTTTGGCGGAGTCATATCCGTTTCGCCGATGCCGAAGTGGGAGAAGACGCTGTATCCGTACTGCGAATCGGTCGGTCTGTCCCGGCGCGCGGCGATCGACGGCTTCGCGCGCTTTCGCAGTCTGTGGGATAGCGGAGAGACGACGTTCGAGGATCTCTACCGGCACATTTTCCGCGTCAACGCGCTTTCCGAGCCGTCCGCCGAGGTGCTGGCCGAAATACGCCGGCTCGATGCGGCGAGCTGGGTCGACGAGCTGCGACCTGACACTCTTGCGCTGATGCGCGAACTGAAGGCGGCGGGAAAGAAGATCGGGATTCTCTCGAACATGGCTCCGGATTTCTACGACGACTATTTCAAGAGCGCGTGCGCCGAATACATCGCGCTCGCCGACGTCGAGATAATCTCCGGCTTCGTGCGGCTGTGCAAGCCCGATCCCGCGATCTACGCCCTGGCGGCCGAGCGCATCGGCATTGAGCCGTCGCGGCTGATGTTCTACGACGACTTCGAGAGCAACGTCGAGGCGGCGCGCAAATGCGGCTGGCAGGCGCAGATATACCCGCCGTACCGGTGAAGCGTCCGGAGATACTTGCGCCGGCCGGCGATTTCGTCTGTCTGCAGGCGGCGTTGGACGCGGGCTGCGACGCGGTGTATTTCGGGCTGGGGTCGTTCAACATGCGCGCAGGGAGCGGAGTGAATTTCGCCGTCGGCGACCTGCCGGAGATTTCGTCGCGCTGCCGGGCGAAGGGGGTCAAGGCGTATCTCGCGCTGAATGCGATCATGTTCGAGGGTGAGGCGGACGGGATCGAAGGCATTATCGTCGCCGCCAAGCCGCATGTCGACGCGTTCATCGTTTCCGACTGGGGGGTGATCTCGCTCTGCCGCAAGCACGGCGCGGCCTTCCACGTCTCCACCCAGATGTCGACCTCGAATTCCGCCGCCGTCGCCTTTCTCGCCTCGCAGGGCGCGTCGCGGGTCGTGCTCGCGCGCGAATGCACGCTTGGAGAGGTGAAGCGGATAGCCGCGAAATCGCCGATCGAGATAGAGGCGTTCGTGCACGGGGCGCAGTGTGTCGCGGAATCCGGCCGTTGCCTCATGAGCCACGAGGCGTTCGGGAAAAGCGCGTGCAGGGGAGAGTGCCGCCAGCCGTGCCGCAGACGTTTTCTCGTTAAGGCGGTCGATCTCTACGAGGACGGTCTCGGCAATCCGGTGCACGAGTCCGACACCGCGTTCATCGTCGAACCGCACACCATTCTCTCGGCCAAGGATCTGTGCTCGCTCGGCTTCGTCGACCGGCTGATGGACGCGGGGATAGCCAGCTTCAAGATCGAGGGGCGCGCCCGCAACGCCGAATACGTGATGACCTGCGTGCGCGCGTACCGTCGCGCGGTCGACGCGGTGTCGGACGGGTCGTATTCCCCCGCGCTCGTCGAAGAGCTGACGCGCGAGGTCGAAAAGGTGTTCCACCGCGAATTTTCGAAAGGGCTCTTCTACGGGCGCCCGGGCGGCGAACAGCTGGCGGACAGCGAAGACTCCCTCGCCACGACCGTCAAGCGGCACGTCGGCATCGTGATCGACTATTTCCTGAAAGCCGGAATCGTCCAGGTCAAGATACAGGACCATTCCATACGCCCGGGCGACACGCTGCAGATACACGGCAAGACGACCGGCGTAGTCGAACTCGTGCTCGGCGAAATCAGACGCGACGGAGAAACGCCGGAATCCGGCGAGAAGGGCACCTGGGTGACCTTCGCCGCTCCGCGCTGCCGCGTCGGCGACAAGGTGTTTTTCATCGAGACGAAAAACAAGACGGCGGAAGCGTAAAGCCGCATCCGCCGTCCCGTTTTCGCCTTTTTTCCGGCGCTGGCCGCCGTCAGATCACGCCCTGGGCGAGCATCGCGTCGGCGACCTTGACGAATCCGGCGATGTTGGCGCCGGCGACATAGTTGCCTTTCAACCCGTACTTGGCCGCCGCCTCGTAGGCGTTGTCGTGGATCGCTGCCATGATTTCGCGGAGCTTGTCGTCGACGACCTTGGCGGACCAACTCAGGCGCTCGGAGTTCTGCGACATCTCGAGACCCGACGTCGCGACGCCGCCGGCGTTGGCGGCCTTGCCGGGAGCGTAGAGGATCTTGGCCTTGAGGAAGGTCGCGGCCGCTTCGGGGGTCGAAGGCATGTTGGCGCCTTCGGCGACGAGCTTGCAGCCGTGCTTCACGAGATAGGCGGCGTCGGCGCCGTCAAGCTCGTTCTGGCGCGAGCAGGGGAAGGCGCAATCGACCTTCGCCGCGAGCTGCCACGGCCGCGCGCCCTTGAAGAACTGCGCGTTCTTGATCTCCTTGACGATGTCGGCGAGCTCCCCGCGCAGGACCGTCTTGAGGTTGAGGATATTGTCGAGGTCGGCGAGAGTGAGGCCGGTTTTGACATAGATCGAGCCGGAGCGGTCGGAGAGCGTGACCACCTTCGCACCGAGCGTCACGAGCTTCTTGGCGGCGAACGTCGCCACGTTGCCCGAGCCGGATACCGCGCAGATTTTGCCGCGCAGAGTCTGCTTCTTGACCTTGAGCATGTTCTCGGCGAAGTAGACGCAGCCGTAGCCGGTCGCTTCGGGACGGATCAGCGAGCCGCCGAAAGCGAGCCCCTTGCCGGTCAATACGCCCGTCCATTCGTTGGTGATTCTGCGGTACTGTCCGAAAAGATAGCCGATTTCGCGTCCGCCGACGTTCATGTCGCCGGCCGGGACGTCGGTGTCGGCGCCCACATGGCGGTAGAGCTCGGTCATGAAGCTCTGG